>DATBTN010000021.1 GCA_036559195.1 Candidatus Baltobacteraceae bacterium | reverse complement strand
TCTGGTCCGGAAGTCGAACAGGCGCTGCTCGCGCACGATCACGTGCGCGAGTGCGCCGTGGTCGCCAAACCCGATCCCGTCCATTCGACCAGCATCGTAAAAGCCTACGTCGTTCTGACCGACGGCTGCGCGCCCGACGATGCGAAATGCGAGGAACTCAAAGGCTTCGTCCGCGATCGAATCGCCGCGTTCAAAGCGCCGCGCGAGATCGAATTCGTCGCGCAGCTTCCGCGCACCGAAACCGGCAAAGTCCAACGCTACCGCCTCCGCGAACGCGCCGCCGCCGACCCCCACCCCCTGTCATCCTGAGCTTGTCGAAGGATGAGCTTGTCGAAGGATCACGCTTGTTGTTTAGGCGCTTTCGATGTCGCAGAGGAGAAACTTCACGCCGCCGGTGCCGAGGGCTTTTGCGTCGGCGATGAGTGCTTGACCTTCGGGTGTTGCTACTGCGGCGCACGCACTCTTGTAGTCATCGAAGTAGAGCTCGGCAACGCGATAGGCCGGCGTCGGGCTGCCGTCTTCTTTAGGGAACACCTTCGCGAGTTCGGCACGTCGAACGCCCGGGACTTTACCAGCGAGAGGGACGTGTTTACTCTTGTAGTGCTCTTCAAAAGCTGCCGGATCGGTTGGGTTGTCGTAGACGACGGTTAATTTAACGCTCATGCCCCTAGCTACCCGCTCTTACGTCTGCCTAACCGTCGTCAGGTCGGCGAACGCCTAGGTGTCGCGTCCAGTCTCCACGCTTCAGCTGTTGATTTCCAGGAAGACTTCGGTGGCGAAGGCGATGAGGAAGCCGGCGGTCATCATGGTGGTGGCGAGCGCCGAAAGACCGGTGCGTTTTAAGACGCTCCAGAGTTCGCCGATGACGAAGATCAGCGCGCCGATGGCGATCGCGAGAAAGAGCACCGAGAGCGTCGGTGACGAGAACTGATAGCCGACGATCGTGCCGACGAACGTTGGGCCGCCCGCGATGAGACCGGCTAGACCGATCTGCGCCCACGAGGGAACGACGCGGCCTACGAGCGGCGCCGCCACGCCGAAGCCCTCGGTTGCGTTGTGCAGCGCGAAACCGACGATGAGCCCGAGCGCGATGGCCGTCGCGCCGGATGCCGCCGACGCACCGATCGCGAGGCCTTCTCCGAAGTTGTGCGCCCCGATGCCGATCGCGATAATCGCTGCGAGCACGATCGGATTCTCCGCGTGTGCGGCCGCTTTTTTGGTAAAGTGCATCGCCGCGCTGCCGAGCCCGACGAGACCGACGAGTAATCCGATGATGAAAACCGCGATCATCGCGCCCGGAAATGCGCCGGCTCCGCCGTGCCATGCGGCCACGCCGCGAACGATCGGCACGGTTGCGTTCTGCGCGATCTCAATCACGAGATAGAGCAAAATCCCGATAGCCAGCGCGTTGAGCAGCGCGACGGTCTGCGTGGTGAGTCGCCGCGAGCGCGCGATCGGCAGTCCGAGAAAGATCGTCAGCCCGGCGATCGCGCCGAGCATCACGGTCATCCAGAATCCGAGCGGGTGCTTTGCGGTAGCGCTCATCGCCGGCATCATCGCGGCATACATCGACGCGAGCGTGTTCGGCGTTCCGATATAGTGGATCGCCGTGATGAGCCCGTCGGGCATACCGGTACTATCCTCGATGTGATCGCTGACGTGACAGTGTACGAGCCACGTGCCGGGTTTCGCGTCCGCCTTCACAATAACGTCGACGCGTTGGCCCGGCCCCAAACTCACGGTATCTTCTATATCGCGGTAATCGAGCGGCTCGGCATCGCGCGCGATGACGCGCTGGTAATGACCGTGCGTGTGCATCGTATGAAAGGCTTCGCCGGAGATATTCACCCAGCGAATGCGAAAACGTTCGCCCGACTTGACGTCGAGCGCTTGCGTCTGCGGATATTCCTTGCCGTTGAGCGTGAACTCGTTCTCCGTACCGCCCTGCACGATCCACGCCGATATCACCTCGACGAAGTCGCGCGCGACTCCGCGTTCGAGCGGCAGCGGATGGGCGGGCTCGACGACGATGGCCCCGTACAGTCCCGAATCGAGCATCGCTTCGTTGTCGTGCGTGTGGTAGATAAACGTGCCCGGATGCGACGCAACGAATCGGTATTGAAAATGGCCGCCGACCGGAACGAGCGGTTGCGAGATGCCGCCGACGCCGTCCATCGAGACGGGAATATCGTGAATGCCGTGCAGGTGGATGGTATCGGGGGCGGGGCCGTCGTTCGTATAGTTGATGACGACGGTATCGCCTTGCTTGACGAGCAAAACCGGGCCGGGCACGACGCCGTTGTACGTATTCGCCATCACGGTAAGCCCGGCACGCAGCGTCCAAGGCGCCGAACGTTCGACCAGATTGAAGGTTTTCGTGCCCCCGCGGACCGCCGGAATCGCCTGGTAGGCGCCATCGGGGCGCCGCGTGACCTTCGACTCGCCGGGAGCGGGCGTGGCGGCGGGAATCGGTCCACGAATCGGCTGGAGGCCGAGCGAGGTCGAGACCGCCCCCGCGCTGGCGTCGGCATCGGCCCGCGCGGCTTGGGGGGCCGTACAGATGAGGGCGAGAGCGGCGACGGCGATCGCGAAGCAAGGGCGCGCTTTGAACAAAAAGGCCTCCGGGGCGCGGCCCCACGCGGGGGCTTAAAAAGTTAGGCACCCCTAATTCCATCGGTAGGCGGCCCTTCACCTTTCCGCCCGAAGTCGCAGCCGCGGCGAGGCGACGAGGCAGGAAAGCGTCGCTCTTTGGCGATTTAGGCATTCCTAACTACCATGCTAGGACCGGCTAATTGATGCGCTTCGGCCTGGCGAGTCCCGTTCTCGCCGTTCTTCTGCTGTTCTCGGCCGCATCGCGGCCGGCCCAAGCGATCCCGCTCTTTGCCCACCGGTTCGGCGTTTCGTGCCAGACCTGTCACACGGTCGTGCCTCGCCTCAACGGCTTCGGCGAACGGTTTCGCGACGCCGGGTATCGCTGGCCGGCGCCGGTGCGGGCCAACGCGGCGTTCCCGGTTGCGATGAAGGCCAATCTGGCATACGCGAGTGCCGCAGACCCGTCCGGGCTGCCCAAGGCGATCGTGGATGAGGTTGAATTTCTAACGATGGGCAGCGCGGGCGCCCATCTGAACTATCGCGTGGAACAGTACGCGATCGACGGCGGCCGCATCGGCAGCACGCGCGACGCCTACGTGGCCTATTCGAGCGATCCGCTCGCGGCGTGGCGCGAAACGAGGCGGCCGACGATCGGCGTGACGGTGGGGCAATTTACGCTTCCGCTGCCCGACGATCCCGAGACGATGCGCCCGACGCAAAATCATTACGCCGTTTTCGACCAGACGGTCGGATCCAATCCGTTCGTGTTTTTTGACGATCGGCTGGGCGTGCAAATCGGCGCGAGCCTGCGCGACGCCGACGCGCATCTGGTCGCCGCAACGAACGGGGATCGCATGCTGGCCGCACGCGTCGGTACGCCGGAGCTATCGCTGCACGGCTACGCGTATCGCGGCGCGCGCGCGCTGGGAACGGTCCGCGACGCCTTTTGGCGGCGCGGGGTAGCGGTGACGAGCGTTCGCGGCAAAGCGCGCACGTCGCTGCTCGCGCAGACCGGGAAGGACAGTAGCGCGGACGGTCGCGGCAACGCGGCGTTTTCGAGCGGCGGCTACGCGCAGGAGGAATGGGCCTTCAGCGACCGGCTTATCGGCGTGGTACGCTACGATAGCGCCAACACCGCCGGCTCGCCGCTGCGATCCACCACGTTCGCGTTAAACTTCCGTCCCTTCGATCGCGTTCGTTTTAGCGTCGAGGGCGTGTTTGCGACGCGGCCGGCAACGCAGCGCACGCTCAACGTCGCTTGGCTCTTTGCGTATTGATTTTTCGCAGCAGTTCCGCATCGTGACTACGCACCCAGGGCGCCGCGCTCCAGATCGGATAGTCGATCGCGCAGATGCGATTGATGATTAGAGCGAGCACCGCCAGCAATACGACGGCGCCCATTAAGAACAAGAAATCGACCAATCGCGGAAGAATCCCGAGCGCGACGATGAGCGTGGTGGCGCCGGCCGGCGCGTGTTCGCTCTTAAGCAGCACCATAAGCGCCGATGTCAGGCCCAACGCGATCGCGGCCGCGAGGACGCGCCGGCCCCCGATTTCACTACTGAAGCCGACGCCCAAAAGGCCGGTCAACCAAAGTGCGATATATCCGCAGAGCGCGCCCGCGGCGTGGCCCAGAATGACGTGACGCGGCGCCGAGTCGCGCCGCATCGGGTGGGCAAAAACCATGAGTGCGGTCGGACCCAGCGATGGAAAGATATAAGGACGCTGTGTGAGATCGGCGACGAGCCCGATCAAGAGCATCGTCACGAAACTCCAGAGCAGCACGTAAAACGCCCGCCGCTTGAATCCGCCGAGGACCCCGAAGTCGAAACGCATCTACCAGAGCGTACCGCCGCCCAGCAGCATATAGAGAATCGGGCCGACGCCCCAAAGCAGGCAGAGCAGCGCCCAGAGCACCTTCTGGACCGTGGAGAGATCGTCGCGCCCGGCGAGATTTATCCACGCCAAGACCACGGCGATCGGGTGAAGGATTGCGGAGAGGAGAATCTCGAGCACGAGTTTCATAAAAAAGCGAGCCCCCAGCAGCTTATGCCGTTACGTCGGTAAAATGTTCGAACTTCTTGCGGGCGACTTTGTCGAACGTGGCGGTTTTAGTGCAGCCTTGCTTCGCGTTTATCGTCGCTATCAGAGCGTCGGCAAAATCGGCGCCACTGCGGTAGTCGCCCAACACGGATCGAATTGAGATTCCGTCCTCGACCGTAAACTCCGCCGTGTTTAAAACCCCGGCTATTGCATCGGCAATCTGATCGCGGGTATATTCGTCGTAGGCATTTTCAAGAACCCAAACGACTTCGACGACCACGATTCGATTGATAAAAGCGGGGCTCTCAGCAGTACAGCTATTCGCGATGTATCGGCTCGCCGCCGCGAATTGCCGGGGGTCGTCGCGCGTCAAGATTCGAACGAGGACATTCGTATCGAGACCGATCACCTCCGCGCGGCTCGCTTACGAATTGCTTCGTTCATCTCTTCCACGGATCGCGCTCGTTTCGCGATCGGGAGTATGGCTGCAATATCGTCGACGTGCAGGGTAACCGGAGTCATAATGACTTGCCGACCCTCAACCACCACTTCGAGGCGGTCGCCGGGTTTTAGCTGCAGACGGTCGCGAACATCCTTGGGTAAGGTCATCTGGCCTTTGCTCGTCAGCGTCGAACTACTCAAAACAGGAGGCTCCTTACTATTTCGATGTATCCTTACTTTAGCGTAAGATTGAGCCGGGAGTCAAATTTTTACGACCGGTACGATCGCTGAAACCAGCGGGATAGTTAGTCGGTTAACCATCGAAGAATATGAAGAATCCGTTTAGAGAACGCCAGAATGCTCCGGTCGCGATCATCACGATTACCGTGATGCTCGGCCTCATCATGGCGATCATCGACGCGACCATCGTCAATGTGGCACTCAACAACATCGGCGGCAACCTCGGAGCCTCGATCGACGAGGTCTCCTGGGTCGCCACCGGCTATATCCTCGCGAGCGTCATTACCATGCCGCTCAACGGGTGGCTGACGGCGTACTTCGGACGCAAGAATTTTTACGCCGGATGCCTCGCGATCTTTACGATCGCGTCGTTTCTGTGCGGAACGGCGACGAGTATTTGGCAACTGGTCTTCTATCGCGTGCTGCAAGGATTCGGCGGCGGCGCGCTGCAGCCCACGGCGCAGGCGATCCTGTTCGAAACGTACCCGCAGGAGAAGCGCGGCGCGGCGATGGCGATCTTCGGAATGGGCGCGATGGTCGGTCCGGCCGTCGGACCGCTGCTCGGCGGGTATTTGGTCGACAACTTCTCGTGGCCGCTCATCTTCTTCGTCAATATCCCAATCGGCATCGTCGCATTCTTGATGACGCTTGCATTCATTCCCAACCCGCACTTTATCGAAAAACCGAAAGGCGGGATCGATTGGCTCGGGCTCGGATTGTTGAGCGCCGGTCTCGCCGCGCTGCAGTACGTGCTCGAACGCGGTCAGCACGACGACTGGTACACCTCGGGAACGATTTGGGTGCTCACGATCGTCGCCGCCGGCGCGCTGCTTTGGTTCATCTGGAAGACGCTGAAGGATCGCTATCCGCTCGTGGACCTCAACGTATTTCGGTATCGCACGTTTACTATCGGCAACATCATCGGTATCGTCACCGGCTTCGGACTCTTCGGAACCAGCTTGATCCTGCCGCTGTATTTTCAAACGGTGCTTGGCTTCACGGCCTACGACACCGGCCTCGCACTGCTCCCCGGCGCGATTGCCACCGCCTTTAGCATGCTTATCGTCGGGCGCATGATCAATAACGTCGACCCGCGTCTGCTGGTGGGATTCGGCATGCTCGTCTTCGGCGCGGCAACGTGGTGGATGGGCGATCTCAATCAATACGCCGGCTATTGGGACGTTTTTTGGCCGCGGCTCGTGCAAGGTTTCGGACTGGGTTTTCTCTTCGTGCCGCTTTCGACCGTCACGCTCGGGGCGGTTCCGCGCGCGGAGCTGGCCGGCGCGACGGGCGTCTCCACCTTGGTGCGTCAACTCGGCGGCAGCCTCGGCATCGCCGTGCTTACGACCCTGCTAACGCGCGAAGCCGCCGTTGCGTGGTCGGCGCTCGCGTCGGGCGTAACGCAGGCGCACGCGCACGGCCATTCGATCGGTCAGCTCACGGGGCTCGTAGCAACGGCCTCGCAAGTGATCGCCTACGATTATCTCTTCCGAATTTCGGGGCTGATCTTCTTCATCTGCATTCCGCTCGTCATCTTCATGCGCCCATCGCGACGCGACGGAAACACGCCCGTCCCCGCCAAAGCGGCGCTGGCGGCGGAGTAGCGCGAGAGCCTTAAAGCAGTCGCGTACCGGCCGACTCGTCGCCCGGTACCGGCTGTTCTTCCGACGCGTCCTCGAGCGGATAGCCGCGCTCTTCCCACGCATCCAGTCCGCCGTCCAGAATCGCGGCACCATCGTAGCCGGCCGCCCGCAGCAAAGCTGCGGCCGCTTCCGCGCGCTCGTCGTCTTCAGCATAGACCGCGATCGGCCCATCGTGCGGCAACGGCAGCACGAGGGGATCGACGTTTTGAAGTTTCTTCGGATCGTAGTGCACCGACCCGCGAATTTGCTTGCCGTGCCGATGCCGGCGCGCATCTACGATCGGAGTGGTCGTGCCCTGCACGCGTTGGGGGTCCATCGCTCGATACCTCGATTCCAAGCCTCTGGCCGGTAGTCTACCCGCCGCCCTGAGGCTGCAATCTACGACTCCAAATCCGGAAAAATGACCTACGTCAATTCTCAGGGAATTCCCAGGAACCACGTTTTTGGCATGGAACCGACTTTTGCAGCAACCCGTGCCACTTGGCACAGGGTGCGCCTCGTCTGTAAGGAGCAACCATGCCTCGATTTCGATACCGGCATGCCTTAACGGCCGTTTTGCTCCTCATCGCACTGCTCGCCCAGGGAACATGGGCACTGGCGGGCACGACCGGTGGGATCGGCGGAACATTAACCGATAGCACATCCGGCAAACCGGTGGCCAACGCCACCGTAACGGCACAATCGCTTTCGCAGACCGCGAAAGCCACCACCGACGGGTCAGGACACTTCACGTTTCTGGCGCTTACGCCGGACACATACACACTCTCGGCGGAAAAAGAGGGCTACACGCCCGTCTCCGTCACCGGCGTCACGGTCTTTGCGGACCAATCGCAGACCGTCGCCATCCAGACTCGACCCGCACTCAAGACGATCGCAAACGTGACGTCGCGCGCCGTGGGCAGTTTGGTGAAGTCGGGTACGACCGCAGATATTTATTCGGTCAACGCCACGACGCAGCAAGTGGTCGCCGGCAGCGGCGGCGGCTTCAACCTTAACAGCGCCTATTCGGCAGTGTACGCCCAGCCGGGTGTAACGTCGTCGATCGGCAACTACGGCTGGGGACAAGTCTTCTATATCCGTGGAAGCGCCTACAGTCAGATCGGCTACGAGTTCGACGGCGTTCCCGTCAACCGCGCCTTCGATAACTATCAGGCCAACTCGCTCGCGAGTTTGGGCCAGCAAGAGCTGCAAGTCTACACCGGCGGATCGCCTTCGGGCTCGTCCTCGGCAACGCTCGGCGGCTTCATCAACCAAGTCATCAAGACCGGAACCTATCCGGGCTTCGGCTTGCTCAAGGGCGGCCTCGGCTCGCCCGGCTTCTATCACGGGCTGACGGCGGAAGCCGGCGGCGCGAATCCCGCCCGTACGTTTTCGTACTACGTCGGGTTGATGGGATTTAACCAGCACTTCCCATACGGCAATTTCCAAAATCAGAACAACATCGATCCATCGGGACAAAGTTCGTACGGCCTGGTGGCCGACAACGAGAGCGCAACGCTCGGCGGCGCGCTGACCTGCGGTATCAACGCCGGTTGCCCCGATGGCGGAAATTTCGCCAACCAATTCCTCAATGGTCCGTTCCCCGCGTGCAACAACGCGACGGGTACGCCGATCGGCTATTCCGCCGCGACCCCGGGCGTGTTCAACGGCGCGTGCCGCGGATACGGCCCGTTTGGAAATGGCTACCTTGGCGATGAATTCGAACGTGACAACGTCGTCAATCTGCATTTCGCGATCCCGCACAAAAAAGACGGGGGCCGCGACGACCTGCAATTACTCTTCGACAACTCGTCGCAGTATCAGATCAACGACAGCAGCATCAACGACAACGGCGGCTTGGCGTTGATCAACGGCCAAGTGTTGCCGTTTGCGACTGCAAACTGCGGATCGGTCAAAGTTCCGGTAAACTGCGGAACCTTCACCGGAGCCGGAGCATACACTGGCCCATACGCCGGCCTGTGCGGGTACGAGAACTTCGATAACGTCGGCTGCGCGGCCACGAACAGCCCGCTTCCGTACATCGATTCGAACATCTTCGCCTCGGGCACACAGTTTGGGCAGTCGGCGTCGACTGCAGTCGTTACGCCCTACTACTTCCCGAACTCACCGACGAATCGACCGTTAAACACGGCCTTCTCGCCGGTCGCGGGGTTGCCAACGACCTTGCGAGACGGCTTTTGGAACGACGTCGGCATCTTCAAGGCGCAGTACACGCATAACTTCGGCAGCACCGCCTACGCGCGTCTGCTCGGGTATACGTTCTACTCCGACTGGCTGATCAGCGGCCCGACCTGCGCGGCGACCGGCTATTTTGACGGCCTGCTCAACGGTGGTCTCTGCGGCAAC
>DATBTN010000020.1 GCA_036559195.1 Candidatus Baltobacteraceae bacterium | reverse complement strand
GGCGGATAGGTTACGACTTCGTCGCGCGCGTTGCGCGTGGCCACCACGCTGAGTTCGCGCTCGAACGGCACGAAGCGCTCCCAAATCAGCTCCGCGCCGCGCGCCTGCGAGAACGCGTGTTTGGCGCCCGACGAACCTTCGATGCGCCACTGCCCCTTGCCGTCGTAGCCGCCGCGCGCCGTCTTGAGGATCGCCGGAAAGCCCACCGTCAGCGCCGCGCGCGTGATATCTTCGAGCCGCCCGATCGGCTCGAAATCGGCGACCGGAATGCCGCACTCGCGAATGAATCGCTTTTCGAGCACGCGATCCTGCGTGATGCGCAGCACGTTGCTGCTCGGGGTGACGCGATACCCGTGGGTTTCGAGATACTCCACCGACTCGATCGCGATGTTCTCGAACTCGTAGGTGACGATGTCGGTCTCGCGGCCGAGCCGATCGATGGCGGCCATGTCGTGGTACTCGGCCACGATCTGCTCGTCGGCGACTTGCCCGCACGGCGAATGCGGCTGCGGATCGAGCACGATGACGTCGTAGCCCATGCGTTTGGCATCGAGGGCGAACATGCGGCCGAGCTGGCCGCCGCCGATCACGCCGATGCGTTGGATCACAGTTTGATCGTGGTAACGGCGTCGTGCATCTTCTGCGTGTGTGCCGCAAGACGATGTGCGATCGCTGGATCTCCCAAAGCGAGAATGCGCGCGGCGAAGAGCGCGCCGTTAACGGCGTTGCCGATCGCCATCGTCGCAACCGGCACGCCCGCCGGCATCTGCACGATCGAGAGCAGCGAGTCCAAGCCGTTGAGCGCTTTGGACTGCACGGGCACGCCGATGACCGGCAACTCCGTCTTGGCGGCGGTCATGCCCGGCAGATGCGCGGCCCCGCCGGCGCCCGCGATGATCACCTGGATGCCTCGGGCGGCCGCCTGCTCGGCGTAGTCGAACATCTCGTCGGGCGTTCGGTGCGCCGAAACCACCTGCAATTCGAAGGGAATGCCAAGTTCGCGCAGCGTGTCGCGCGCGCCGGCCATCGTTTCGAGGTCGGAGACGCTGCCCATGATGATCCCGACGAGGGGAGCCGTACTTTCTGCCATCAAGCGCGGCTTCGAGTCCGACGCGCATGCGCCCTCGCTTCCGGCGGCGAAGCCCTGGTTCGTGCCGACTTTTCGACTCGGAATCAACTATTGGCCGCGCAGCAGCGCGATGTATATGTGGGAACGCTTCGATTTGGGCGAGATTCGCGAAGATTTCGCGCGCATCGCGGCGATGAATCTGCAGGTGGTGCGCTTCTTCCTCATGTGGGAAGCGTTCCAGCCCGAGCCCGATCGGCTCGATCCGGCGATGCTCGAGCGACTCGACGGCGTGATGGGCGCGGCCCGCGACGCGGGCCTGCAGACCATGCCAACGTTCTTTACCGGGCACATGAGCGGCGTGAACTGGATTCCGGCGTGGGCGCTCGATCCCGCGACGCCGCACGGGCGCTTTCGCACGTTTGCCGGCGGCCGCGAATCGCCGTACGGCATCGGCAACTTCTACACGGGCGCGCTGCTCGACGCGCAGCGGCTGCACGTACGTACCATCGGCGAACGCTATCGCGACGACCCCGCGCTGTATGCATGGGATCTCGGCAACGAATTTAGCAACATGCGCGAACCCGACTCGCCGCACCAGGCGGCGTACTGGAGCCGCGCGCTGGTCGACGAACTGCTCAAAGCTTCGAACGTGGGCGTTACGGCCGGAACGCACGGCGAGGATATCACGCGCGATCGGCACATTCGCCCGTCGTCGCTCTGCGCCACGTTTGATTTTGCGACGATGCACGGCTACACGGTCTACAGCGCGTTCTCGCGCAATCGGCTCGATCCGTGCACCGTGCCGTTTCTCTACGAGATCGCGCAATCGTGCGCGAACAAGCGCGTGCTCTTCAGCGAGTTCGGCAATCCGCAGGCGCCGCCGGGAGAGGTCTCGCCCTCGGATCGCGTTCCGCTTCCGGGGGAACCGCAGCCCGCTGCGAAGGATCTGCCGCCGCACGCCGCCGCGTATGCGTGCTTGACCGAGGAAGAGATGCCGCATTACGCCTACGCGGTGCTCGACCGGCTACAGCGGCGCGGGGCGCTGGGCGCGTTGTGGTGGTGCTGGGCCGACTACGCCCCCGAACTTGCCACGCAGCCGCCGTTCGACCGCGCCCCGCACGAAATGCGCTTCGGCATCGTCGACGCCGCCGGCGAGGAGAAGCCCGTCGCGCGCATGCTCTCCCAGTTCGCGCGCGAAGAACGCGAACTCACGGACGCGCCGCCGCCGCTCGTTGACGAAGCGACCTTTTACGCCAACTTTCCGAACGTATTGGACGACACCTACCGTGGCTATTGCACCCTCTTCCCGTAAACGCACGCTCGTAATAACCGGCGCAAGTTCGGGCATCGGCCGCGAACTCGCGCTGCAGGGCGCGCGGCTGGGCTTCAACGTCGTCGCTAACGCGCGCCGAACGGCGCGGCTCGAAGCGCTCGCCGCCGAGATACGCCTGGCCGGCGGCGCGTGTGCGATCGTTTCGGGCGACGTAACGCAAGCGGCGACGGCGAAGCACATCGCCGAGACCGCGCAGCGCGAGTTCGGCGGGATCGACGTGCTCATCAACAACGCCGGTATGGGCGTCGCGGGCAATCTGCTCGATCAGAGCGAGGCGGCGATCGACGCGCAGTGGCAGACGCACGTCGCAGCGCCGCTGCGCATCACGCGCGCGGCGATGCCCGCGCTGCGCGCGAGCGGCGGGCAGGTCTTCTTCGTTGGTTCCGGGCTCGCGCGCGTGCCCGCGCCGGGCTTCGGCGCGTACTGCGCCGCAAAGGCGGCGATTCGCGCGGTCGCGATTCAATTGCGGCGCGAACTGCGCGGCAGCGGCGTGGCGGTGACGTACGTGGATCCCGGCGGCGTCGATACGGAGTTCTCGCAAGCCGCGGGAATGGAGCGCGGCTCGAACATGATGCTCGCGAAGCCGCAGGACGTGGCGGCGCGCATCCTAGCCGCGATTCGCACACGGCCGGCGACCGTGAGCGGAGCGCCGCTGCACGCCGTCGGCGTGGCGATCGCGGCGGCGTTTCCGCTGATCGCCGACCTCGCGATCGACCGCATCGTCGATAAGCCCGCACCCAAACCCGCGCCGCTGCCCGAGGCGCCAGTGCCGGAACCCGCGGCCGTACCCGACGTGCCATTCACATTCGAGCGCGCGCTCGAACCGGTCGCGCGTCGCATGGAGCGCGTGAAACTCCCGCCGGCGTTTCTCGCCGAGCTGCTGCAGCCGCCGAGCGAATTGCATCTGCACGACGTGGCGATGCGCTGGGCGGGCATGCCGAACAAAAACGAACGCGCCGCCATGGCCGAAGCGCTCGACGCGCTGGCGGCCGGCGGCTTTCTGCAAAAGACTGGAGACGAAACGTGGCTCGTAGTACGAACCGCCGGGTAATCGCAGCGCTACTAGCGCTGACCTGCCTCGCGATGGCCCCGGCAAAGGCACCGCAGCGCGGCGTTTTCGCGTTGTATGGCGCCAAACCGGTACTGCGATCGCTGCTGACCGCACACCCGAGCGCGGGCGGCGACGAACTCAACATCGTACAATACGCGATCGGATCGAACGTGCCGGTTACGCGCTACGACCTCGACGCGACGCAGAGTATGCACCTCGTCGTCGTCCGCGACGACTTCCGCAAGTTCATGCACTTGCATCCCGTACTTCACGACAACGGCCACTTTACGATCGCGGTCGCACTCGATGCCGGGCATCGCTTCTACGCGTATGCAGATACCACGCCGCACGGTCACTCCCAGCAGGTCTACCGTTTCGTGCTCGAGGCCGGCGTGCCGCCGCGCAAGCTCGATACGAGCGTTGCAGCCTCGAGCCCGTCGGCCGACGTCGGGCCCTATCGCGTGACGCTCGCCGCCACTCGCATTCACGCGAACCGCGCCATGGTGATGTCGACGACGATCAAACGCGACGGCCGCATCGCACGCGACCTGCATCCGTATCTGGGCGCGGCCGCGCACGCGGTCTTCATCGATACCGCGTCGCTCGATTACATCCACGTGCACCCGGTCGATTCGCGCGCCGGCAGCATGGAGCATGCGATGGCCGCCATGAGTGCGATGCCCACGTTGCCCGCAAACGCCACGCTCGACGGGCGCATGTCGCTGAGAATCCCGAAGCTCGCCCGGGGGGCGTACAAAATGTGGCTGCAGTTCCGAGGCGGTTCGACGCTCTACGTAGCGCCGTTTACGATCGTC
>DATBTN010000019.1 GCA_036559195.1 Candidatus Baltobacteraceae bacterium | reverse complement strand
GCGCAAAAAGCGCGTCTGGGCATCGGTATGCTGCCCTCGGCGAGCGCCGTTGCGTACGAGCCATTTACGGTTAGCGACCAACAATCGTCACAGGTCGCTCAAATCTTCAACAGTAACAACCAGCTCGTGAACATCCTTCAGAATATCGTCTCGGGCATCGTCGTGCAAAATGCGATCAGCAACGCGACGGGCGGCTCCGGCGGCTCAGCCGGAAGCCTCGCAAACGTCTTGTTAAATAGCGGCATCCCGCTAAGCAGTCTCTTGGGTGTATTTCTCGGAGGCAACGGCATCCTCAACGCCATCGTTGGCTAAGCGATCTATCGAGATCCATGAAAAGGTCCCCGAAAGGGGGCCTTTTTGTTTTTGCGATATAGCGTGACGTGGGCACGAACATGAGTACGGGTCTCTCCACGCGGCGGTTGGCGATGCTGGCGCTGTCGGCTCTGGCGGTCATCTGGGGATATAACTGGGTCGTCATGAAGATCGCGGTCGCCTACGCGCCGCCGTTTCAATTCGCAGCGGCGCGCGCGTTTGGCGGATCGCTCGTACTCTTTGTAGTGATGATGGCTTTACGCCGCAGCCTGCGTCCGCAATTTCCGTGGCCCTACCTGTGGCTCGGCCTCTTTCAAACCACCGGCTTTCTCGGGCTCGTAACCTGGGCGATCGTTACCGCGGGAGTAGGCAAGATCTCAGTTCTCGCATACTCGATGCCGCTGTGGGTCGCGCTGCTGGCGTGGCCGATTTTAGGCGAACGACTGCGCGCGGCGCAGCTCGTCGCGGTCGGACTCGCGATGCTCGGCATTCTGTGCATCTTCGATTTCGTACATGCCGGGCGCTCCATTTTCGGCGACGCGCTCGCCCTCGCCGCCGGCATTTCGTGGGCGATCGGAACGATCATCGCCAAGCGATTACAGCAGCGCGAACGAGATGTGGATCTGCTCTCGATGACGACGTGGCAAATGTTCGCAGGCGGCGCAGCGCTCGTCATCGTCGCGTCGATCGTACCGGGCCACGCGACGCACTGGGCGCCGGCGTACGTCGGAGCACTCGCCTACAATATCTTCGCGGCTACTGCGCTTGCATACGTATTATGGATCTACGTGCTGGCGAAGCTGCCGGCGCGCGACGCGAGTATGGGGACCCTCGCGAATCCGCTGCTCGGTATCCTCGCCGCCTGGATCCAACTCGGCGAAGTACCCACGCTCATCGAAGCCGCCGGAATGTTCCTCGTCATCGCCGGCCTAACGGTCCTAACGCTAACGGCGTCGCGCAAGTAGACTGGAAAGCCAAAAGGTTTACCGCACCGCCCTTCGACAGGCTCAGGGTGACAAGGCCGCGTTTCCGCTGCTGAGCTCGTCGTCGCATGCGCGCGCTCTACGTTTTGTCATGCTGAGCTTGTCGAAGCACGAGCGCGATACCCGCGTCGCCCTTCGACAGGCTCAGGGTGACAATACGGAGCGGCGGGGGAGTAGGAGGGAGTTGCCTACGACGAAGATGCTTGAGGCGCCCATGGCGGCGGCGGCGAGCATTGGGTGGACGATGCCGAATGCGGCGAGCGGAACGAGTACGACGTTGTAGGCAAACGCCCAGAACAGATTTTGCGCGATCGTGCGTTTGGTCGCGCGCGCGAGCGTGATGCCGCGCAGTAGCGCGGCGGGTTCGTTTGAAACGATCGCGGCGCCGGCGCTCTCGAGCGCGACGTCCGCGCCGCCGCCCATGGCGACGCCGACGCTTGCCGTTACGAGAGCCGGCGCGTCGTTGATGCCGTCGCCCACGAACGCAACGCGTTCGCCGTTTGCCTGCAGCCGTTCGACGAACTGCGCCTTGGCTTCGGGCAGCATCTGTGCGTGCCAGCGTTCGATATGCAGACGTTCGGCGACGGCGCGTGTCGGTGCTTCGGCGTCGCCGCTGACGATGGCGAGAGCGAACCCGCGCGCGCGCAGGGCGTCGATCGCGGCCGGTGCGTCGTCGCGCAGCGGATCACCGAGCACGATCGCACCCACGCACGCTCCGTCGCGCGCGACGTAAACGATCGTGCCATCCGCCGCGTCGATTGCTGGAAGCGCGATCCCGTGCTCGGCCGCGAACGCCGCGTTGCCGGCGAGTACCGGCTTACCATCGAGCAGCCCGCGAACGCCGCGACCGCGGCTGTTGAATGCCTCGCGTACGGGCGCGATTTCGAGATCGTGCTCCTGCGCGTATGCCACGATCGCGCGTGCGAGCGGATGCGTCGAAGTGGCTTCGAGTGCGGCGGCAACCTGCATCACCGCCGGCTCATCGAGGCCGGCGCTGGGATGAATCGCCAGCACCGACGGCTTACCGCGCGTCAGCGTTCCGGTTTTATCGAAGACGATCGTGGTGACGTCGCCCATTCGTTCGAGCGTGGCCGCATCTTTAACGAGCAGACCGCGTTTGGCGGCCGTACCCATCGCAACCATCACCGCCGTCGGCGTCGCTAGGCCAAGCGCGCACGGGCAGGCGACGACGAGCACGGCGACCGCGGCGATCAAAGCCGCGATCCAAACGTGTCCGGTAACGAGCCAACCAAGAAACGTGATCGCGGCGATCGCCAAGATGACCGGCACGAAGATTCCGGCGATGCGATCGGCGAGTCGCTGCACGGGCGGCGTCGTTCCCTGCGCGCGCTGCACGATCGCGATGATATGCGCGAGTTGCGTGCCGGTTCCGACGGCGGTCGCGCGCACGTCGAGCGTACCGTCGCCATTGAGCGTGCCTTGCGCCACGGCGTCGCCCTCGCTCACGTCCACCGGCAACGGTTCGCCGGTAAGCATCGACGCGTCGATCGCGCTCGTCCCGTCGGAGACGATGCCGTCGATCGGAACGCGCTCGCCGGCCGGAACGACGAGCAGGTCGCCGACGCGGACTCGATCGACGCCGATCTCGCGAAGACTCCCATCTTCGTCGCGGACGCGCGCCGTCAGCGGCCGCAGATCGAGCAGCGCGCGAATCGCGCGATTACTGCGGCCGCGCGCGAGCGCCTCCAAATATTTGCCGACGAAAACTAGCGTGACGATCGCGCTCGCCGTCTCGAAATACGTCGCTTTGCCCGCGAGCATGGCGTAGACGGAATACAGGTACGCGGCCGTCGAGCCGAGCGAGACCAGCGTGTCCATGGTGCTCGTCCCGTGACGCAGCGCGGCGAGAGCGCCGCGATGGAAGGCCGAGCCGACGACGAGCCACACCGGCGTCGTGAGGGCGAAGAGGAGCCACTCGCGACCCGCAAACGGCGGCAACAGCATCCCGACGACGAGGGTGGGCACGAAGAGCGCGAGCGCCAGTACGAGCAGGCGCCGCTTGCGCGCGAGTTCGGCGTCGCGACGTACGGCGTCCGCGTCGGGAGCGGCGTCCGCTGCCAACGGGGCCGCCCGGTAGCCCGCCGACTCGATCGCCGCCACCAGTTCGCGCGGCCCGATCTGCGGGTCGTGAGCCACGCTCGCTCGCTCCGAGGCCAAATTGACCGCGGCCTCGGTCACGCCGGGGACCCGCTCGAGCGCTCCGGCAACGTGAGCTACGCACGAGGCGCAGGTCATGCCGGTCACGATCAGCTCGGTACGGTCCTGAAGTAAAGTCGTCTGCACGTTGGCGATAACCGCTTCCTCGCTCCGAAGCGTTGCAGGTTCTTTACGCGGCGTTCGTTCTGGATGAAATGGGGAATAAGGTAGCCGGCGAATGAACTTCCAGCCGCTTTCTCATCCCTCTCTGAAGACTTTTGATCGAGCCGGCCGGTAAGCTTTCAAAGTACGAACGAAACACCTCGAGGAGTTTTTGATGATCAAGTCCCTGGGCCGGCTGGCGCTCATCGGCGCTTTGCTCGCTACCCTCTGCGGCCCCGGAGCCGCGGCGGCGCAACTGCCCGCGGCTTCCAGCATCGATCTGCACGAGAGCTACACGCTCTTGACCACCACGTTTTATTCCAAGGTGGATCCGCAGAAAGTCCTCGATGGCGCGCGAACCTCGCTCGATGCTCTGCTGAGTAAACACGGCGGCGGCACGCTGCCGGCGCTGCGCGCTTCCGATACCGAATCGAACGTCGCGGCGATTTCGTCGGCCGTCTCGCGAGCGGTGGCCAAATCGCACGTATCGGATAGCGTCGCAACCTACGCCGCGATCGACGGCATGGCCAAATCGCTCGGCGATCGCTACACGATGTTCTTCACGCCCGATCAGCTCAAGCAGTTCAACGACGCGCTCGATCCGCAGAAGATCTCGGGCATCGGCGTGTTGATTCAAGCGGCCGAATCTCCGACCGGCTATATCAGCGCCTATTACGTCGTCCCCGGTACGCCCGCGGAGCGCGCGGGTGTGAAAGCCGGCGATCTCTTTACGAGCATCGACGGCAAGTCGACCAAGGGCATGAAGAGCGAAGATGCCACCAAGGTTCTGCGCGGCAAGCCGGGTACGAACGTCAGCATCGCCGTCGAACGCGACGGCAAGGCGCTCAGCGCACCGATCACGATCACGCGCGCCGACGTGCAGCCGCCGACCGTCATCTACAAGATGCTCGCAAATAATATCGGCTACATTTGGGTGCTCGCGTTCGGCCAGCAGACCACCGACGAGTTCAATCTCGCGCTCAATCGCCTGCAGGCGGGCGGCTCCAAAGCCTACGTGCTCGATCTGCGCAACGACGGCGGCGGATACGTCAACACCGCGCTCGATATCAGCGCGCGCTTCATTAACAACGATCCGATCGTAAGCGTTCTCGAAGGCGGCAAGACGACCACCATCGAGTCCGATAACACCGCGATCGCGCGCAAACCAATGACGGTGCTGGTCAATCGCTACACGGCGTCGGCCTCGGAGATCACCGCCGGCGCGCTGCAAGACGACGGAATCGCGCAACTCGTGGGCGAGAAGACCTTCGGCAAGGGCGTCGTGCAAACGCTCACGCCGCTGCCCGACGGCGCCGGCATCAAGATCACCACGGCGCGCTACTTCACGCCGAAGAATCGCGACATCAACCTCAAGGGCATTCCGCCCGACGTCGCCGTTACCGAAAACAAGAACGCTCGCTTGGGCGAGCCCGCGTACGACGCTCAATTGCAAGCGGCGATCGATCTACTGCAGAAGCAAATCGCGGGGATCGTCCCGGGCGCCTAGCGCGGCGGCGGTAAAGGGTGCGCGGTAGGCGGGCGACAACCTACCTCGCGGGGGCGATTAGCTCAGCTGGGAGAGCGCCTGCCTTACAAGCAGGATGTCGGCGGTTCGAGCCCGTCATCGCCCAAATTTTTCCCATCGAGGTACGAGCGTGATTCGCGAATTCGAATTCATTCGCGTCGAGATGCACGGCGAGATCGCGACGGTGACGATGGCGCGTCCGCAAAAGCGCAACGCGCTTTCGCTCGAACTCATGCGCGAACTTATCGCAGCGTTCCAAGCGGTCGGCGCGGACCGTTCGTGCGCGGTCGCGATCCTGCGCGGCGAAGGGCCGGCCTTTAGCGCCGGACACGACCTGCGCGAACTGTTGGGGCGCGACGAGCGGGCATACGCCGAGATCTTCGATACGTGCGTCGAGTTGATGGAGACGATTCAGGGGATCCCCCAGCCGGTCATCGCCGAGGTCGCGACGGTGGCGACGGCCGCGGGCTGCCAGCTCGTGGCGACCTGCGATTTGGCCGTCGCTTCAACCGAGGCGCGCTTCGCCACCCCCGGCGTGCGCATCGGCCTGTTCTGCACCACGCCGATGGTGGCGCTGACTCGCTCGGTCGGGCGCAAGCGAGCCCTCGAGATGCTTTTAACCGGGGAGTTCGTGGACGCGCAGACGGCGGCCGAGTGGGGGCTCGTGAATCGCGTCGTCGCCCCCGCGGAGTTGCGTGCCGAAACGCTGGCACTCGCCGCCAAAGTCGCCGAGGCCAGCCGGGCGATCGTCGGGATCGGGAAAGCGGCCTTTTACCGGCAGATCGACCTCCCGCAGTCCGAAGCCTACGCGTACGCCAAGGACGTGATGACGTGCAACGCACTTGAGGCCGACGCCCAAGAGGGCATGGGCGCCTTCGTCGAAAAACGCCCGCCACGCTGGAGCGACCCCGTCCTCGTCCTTCGACAAGCTCCCGTCCTTCGACAAGCTCAGGATGACAAAAAGAGCGAGTAGTCCCCCCTTGTCAAAAAGAGCGAGTAACCCCCTTGTCATCCTGAGCTTGTCGAAGGACGGAGCTTGTCGAAGGACGAGCCTGTCGAAGGACGGGCTTGTCGAAGGACAACGGCACTCGCGTTTTGTGCGAACTTTTGTTAACATTTTGCTAGGACGCCGACGTTGGCAGAGGGAAGCGTCGTCCCCGGGATAAAAAACAGGCTTACGAGACCCGCGCGCATTCATTGTGGGCAATGCGTTGCGAGGGAAACACACAAGACGTCGCCCACACCCGGTATGCGGGCAACCGCATACGCGACGACAGAGAGGGCTCGCCTACGGCGGGCCTTCCTGTTTTTTGCGCGAATGGACGGCCTCGTGAATTTTGTCCAACCGCGCACGCGCTTTGCCGCGTTGATCCTGATCGTCGCTCTGCTCGCTTCCCTCGTCGTCGCCTACGAACGCGTTCGCATCGAACAGGCGACCCGGCGCGTCGAGTTGGCGATGGATTACAACGATTTTACCGGGCTCGCGCGATCGTACAACTACGATCCGACCGCCTTTCTCGTCGAATTGCGGCGCGCCGGCCTCACGTCGCTCGCGCTCACCGAGGAGCTTGGGAGCAGCGTCGGCACCACGCCGAATGCCTACGTGACCTCGGGCGTTCAACTGCTCAACAACGCGCGGCTCTCGCCCATCGGCGAGCCGACGCTGCGCGCGCTCGTAGCGGCCAAGCGGATCCGTCCGGATGCCGTCTATCTGCTGGTCTACGATAAGCCGACGTTCGACCGTTACCTGGCGCAGCTGCCGCTGCACTTCGAACGCTCCGGCATTCACGTGTTGCACGCCTCGTTGCCCTACGTGATCGGGCTGCGCACCCAAATCGACTACTTCGGCTCGACCTCGCTCGGTATTCCGGTCGATCAACTGGCACTGGCCAAGCGGCTCGACTATCTCGTCATTCCGCGCTTTCAGAACGACGAGCGATTCGCGGCACCGCAGATCCAAACGATATTCGGCGATCTCCACGCGGGCAATCGCATCTCGACCGTGATTTTCTTCGGCCTGCGCAATCAGGTGCTCGGCTTCCCCGACCACGTGAAAGATACGGCCGATCTTTTCAAAACGCACAAAACGATGAGCTTTGGCGAGATCGAAACCTACGATCCGCTCCAGGTGCAAAAAGGCAACGACGAGTTAGCGAAGCTCATCCCCGGGCACACGGTTCGCGTCGAGGCGATCAGCAAGACCGAACAAGACAAGCTGCTGCTGCCCCAGATCGTCGCACGGTACGAACTCGGGGTGCGCGAGCGTAACGTGCGTGTGGTCTACCTGCGTCCGTACGTGCATCAATACAACGGGCTCTCGATCGAGAAGAGCAACATCGAGATGGTCCGCCAGATCGCGGACGACCTGCGTTCGCACGGATTCAAACTCGGGCGTGCGGCCCCCATTCCGCTCTATCGCGGCAACAATGCGATCCTCGTCGGGCTCGCCTCGCTCGCGATTCCGTCGCTCTTTATCGTGCTGCTCGGATGGTACGGCTGGTACCGGCCCTCGTACGCGATCGCGGCGTACGGTTTGACGATCCTGATCTATCTCGGCGGCTACGTGACGCACCACGATCTGCTCGGACGCAGCATCATCGCGCTCGTGGGAGCGCTGCTTTTTGCAACCGCCGCGTTCACCGCACTCTCGCGCGCATTTTACGAAGAACCGGCGCCGAACTACGGCGCGCAACTCGTGCGCGGCCTGAAGTGGACGCTGGTTGCGACCGGCGTGGCGCTGCTGGGCGCGCTCGTCGTGATCGGCATCATGAGTTCGCCGCTCGTGATGGAAGAAGTCGAGCGGTTCCGCGGCGTCAAGGCCGTGCTCGTTGCGCCGCCGCTGATCGCGCTGTTTCTGTATATCCTCACCGACCGATTCAACTCGCGCATCGAGGATCCGAAAGGGGCGTTCGCTTCGCCGGTCCGGATCTATCAATTGATTCTCGCGGTCATCGTGATCGCCGTCGGCGGGTTGGTGCTGATGCGTAGCGGCAACCAGAGCGATATCGCGCCGTCGAACTTCGAACTCGCCTTGCGCCATCACTTGACGGAACTTCTGAGCGTGCGTCCGCGCTTCAAAGAGTTCGTCGTCGGCTTCCCGTTATTGATGCTGCTCCCCGCGCTGACGGTCGCCCATCGTCGCGCCGTGGGGCTCTTGCTGGCGCTCGGCATCGGCGTTGGTTTGGGCGATATTATCGATACGTTCTCGCACCTTCACACGCCGATTCTCATCTCGCTCTTGCGCATCGCCAACGGCTTGGTGATCGGCATCGTCATCGGAGCGATCGCCATCGCAATCTACCGCGTCGTTTTGCGCCGCGTGGCTGCGAACGGGTCCGAGCGTGCGATTTCTTCTTAGTGGCTACTACGGGTTCGGAAACCTCGGCGACGACGCGCTTCTCGAAGTGATCGTCGGGCAATTGCGCACGCGCTATCCCTACGCTCAAATCGAGGTGCTTTCGGCGCAGCCCGAGACCACCGCGCACGATCTGCGCGTCGAGGCGACGTCACGAATGGACGTGGGCGCCGTTCGCGAGGCGATCGCGCGCGCCGACGTCGTGCTCTCGGGCGGCGGAGGACTCTTGCAGAACGCGACCAGCCTGCGCAGCTTACTCTATTACGCGGGCGTCGTTCGCTCCGCGGTGCGCAGCAAAAGCCCGACGATGATCTTCGCACAGTCGATCGGGCCGCTCGATTTTTGGGGAAAGACGATCGTGCGCGAATGGTGCAAAGGCGTGGCGCGCGCGACGGTTCGCGACGCGCGCTCGCAGGCGTTGTTGGCCTCGCTGCTGCCGGGCACGCAGGTCGAGCGAACGGCCGATCCCGTGTTTCTCTACGACGCGCCCGACGAGGCGGTCGATCTTTCGCGCGAGGGTATCGGTCCCGACAGCGATCCGCTCGTGATCGTCAGCGTGCGGCGCGCGCCCGGTTTTAAAGACGGCGTCGACGTGGTCGCGCGCGCGCTCGATCGTTTGAGCGAACGCTACGGAGCGCGCGTCGCCTTCCTACCGCTCGGCGGCGCGGGCGACGCCGAAGTCTCGACGCAGATCATCCGCAAGTGCAAGAGCGCGCCCGTCCTCTTGCCGGAGTCGCCGCTTCCCCACGCCGCCAATATCATCCGTCGCGCCAAAGTCGTGATCGGGATGCGCTTGCACGCGCTGATCCTGGCCGCGCGCTACGGCGTGCCGTTTCTCGCGATTCCGTACGATCCCAAAGTCGCGGCGCTCTGCGAAGATCTTGCCTATCCGCTCGAACCGCTCTTCGTGCCCGGCGCGGCCGCTCGGCCGGAGCCGACGGCAACCGACGCGCTGGTCGACCGCCTCATGGCCGATCGCGAAGCGCTCGCCGCCCACCTCAACGCGCAGTTCGAGCACGTACGCGCGCTCGCGGCGCGCAATTTCGAGGTCCTGGACGACGTGGTTGGCGAAAGGCGACCGTCCCGATGAGCGACACGCTGCAGCGCGATTACCGCGATACCCTCAACCTACCCAAGACGGACTTCCCCATGAAGGCCGACTTGCCCAAACGCGAGCCGTTGCGGGTGCAGTGGTGGCGCGAGCAGGGCACGTACGAGCGCCGGCTCGAGCGCAACGCGGGCAATCCGCCGTGGATTCTGCACGACGGTCCGCCGTATGCCAACGGCAACCTGCACATGGGCCACTTCCTCAACATGGTGCTCAAAGATATCTTTGTGAAGATCGCCATGCTCGACGGCAAGTGGGCCAAATTCGTGCCGGGCTGGGATATGCACGGCCTGCCGATCGAACTCGAGACGCTCAAACATCTCAAGATCAAAGATTTTCACGCGATCGATCCGCTCGAACTGCGCGCGCGCTGCAAAGAGCGCGCGCTGCATTGGCTCGACGTCCAGCGCGCGACGCGCATGCGTATGGGCACCTTCGGCGACTACGATCATCCCTATCGCACCGTCGATGCGGAGTTCGAAGCGACGATCGTCGAAACGCTCGCGGATCTAGCGGAAAAGAACCAGCTCTACAAGGGTCTGCGCTCCACGCTGTGGTGCATTCACGACGAGACCGCGCTCGCCGAAGCCGAGATCGAATACAAAGAGAAGGTCTCGCCCTCCGTCTACGTTCGGTTCGCCGCCACGCCGCAGCAGCGCGAAGCAGTGATCGCGGCGATGGGCGTTACCGACGTGCCGCAACGCGTCAGCGTGCTGATTTGGACGACGACGCCGTGGACGCTTCCGGCCAACGTCGCGATCGCGCTCAAACCCGACGCCGACTACGCGCTCTATCGCGTCGACGACGAAGCGCTGATCCTCGCCGAGGCACTCGCTCCGCGGGCGCTGGGCGAGCGATTCGAACGCGCGCAAAAACTCGCGAGCGTCAAGGGCGAAGCGCTCAACGGGCTGGCCGTGCGCCATCCGTTCCTCGGCCGCGATTCGGCCATCGTGCTGGCCGATTACGTCGATCTCGAGACCGGCACCGGTGCGGTGCACACGGCGCCCGGCCACGGCGCCGACGATTTCGAAACCGGCGTGAAATACAATTTACCGATCGTCAATCCGGTCGACGCACGCGGCATCTTCACCGCCGAGGCCGGTCCGTATGCCGGCATGCATATTTGGAAAGCCAATCCGGCGATCGTCGAAGACTTGCGGACCGGCGGCGCGCTCTGGGATGCGTTCGAATATACGCATAGCTATCCGCATTGCTGGCGTTGCCACAACCCGGTGATTTTCCGCGCGACCGCCCAATGGTTTATCGCGATGGATCAAAACCGTCTGCGCAAACGCACGATCGATGCCGCGCAGGGCGTTGAATTTACGCCGGATTGGGGGCGCAACCGCCTGGTGCAGATGCTCGAGAATCATCCGGAGTGGTGTATCTCGCGGCAGCGCACGTGGGGAACGCCGATTCCCGCGCTGCTCTGCAGCGGCTGCAACGAATCGATTCTCGACGCGGGCGTCGCCCGTTTTGCCGCGCAGCGTTTTCGCGCGGCCGGCGCCGACGCATGGTGGCGCGATCCCGTCGAGTCGTTCTTGCCCGCGGGATTCGCCTGTCCCAAGTGCGGCGGTACGACGTTCGAAAAAGAGAAGAACATCGTCGACATTTGGTTCGAGTCGGGCGTGACGCACTTCGCCGTGCTCGGCAAGGACGGTCTTCCGTGGCCGTCGGATCTCGTGCTCGAAGGCGGCGATCAATACCGCGGCTGGTTCCGCAGTTCGATCGTCACCGCGACGGCCATTAAAGATCGCGCGCCGTACAAGCACGTCGTCAAGAACGGCTGGGTTAACGACGAACACGGCCGCCCGATGTCTAAATCGCTCGGCACCGGAATCGACGCGGCGGACGCGATGGACAAATGGGGCGCGGACGTGCTGCGCCTGTGGGCGGCATCGGTCGAGTTCGTCGACGACGTTCGGTTCGGGCCGCACGTCATCGATCAGGTCAGCCGCGTCTACCGCAACGTACGTAACCGCCTGCGCTTCATGCTGAGCAATCTCGAGGACCTCACGCCCGCTACGATCGTGCCGCGCGCCGCGATGGAACCGCTCGACGCGCTCGCTTGCGAGGTTACCGACGAATTCGTTCGCCGCGTTCACGGCATGCTCGCGAGCTACAACTTACACGACGCGTATCTCGAGATCGTGCGTTTCGAGGGAGACGATCTCTCGAGCTTCTATCTCGACGCCCTCAAGGACCGCCTCTACTCGAGTGCCGCCGACGCGCCACGCCGCCGCAGCGCGCAGAGCGCGATCTGGTATATTTTCGAGCATCTCGTCACCTTGCTCGCGCCGTTGCTTTCGTTCACCGCTGAAGAAGCGTGGCAATCGGTGCCGCCCGCGTTGCGCGCCGATCGCGCGAGCGTGTTCGATCTCACGTTCGCACTCTCGAAGCACGACGACCCGGCCGCACGCGATCTCTGGACGCAGATCAAGACGCTGCGCGCGCAAGTCGCCGCAAATGGCGAGATTCGCGACTTCGAAGCCAAAGCAACGCTCGTGGCCGGCGCCGCGCTTTACGCGCGCCTCGCTCCGCTGGGCGACAACCTTCGCGAAGCCTTGGTCGTCTCCGAACTCGCGCTCGGTCAACTCGACGGCGGTTCAGCCGCCCTGCTCACCCTCGAACGCTCCACCGGCGAAAAATGCCAACGCTGCTGGAAATACCTCCCGCTAGGCACCGACCCGAACCACCCATCCCTCTGCACCCCCTGCACCCAAATCATCCACGACAACGAAGAACACGATTCAACAACCTCACCATGACAAGCGCCCCCTTGTCATCCTGAGCTCGTCGAAGGACGTGGTTCGACAACTCACCATGACAAACGCCCACATGACAACAACGCCCCCTTGTCATCCTGAGCCTGTCGAAGGACGTGGTTCGACAAGCTAACACGACGACGAAGGATGCGTTAGCGGTGGCGGGGGCGTTTTAAGGGGCGGTCTGAGGCGCGGATGACGCTGAGGGGTTTGCCGTCGATTTCGAAGAGGTTGAAGGCGGCGATGGCGGCATCGGCGGTCGACTCGTCGGAGACGTTGACGTAAGCGTAGCCCTTTTTTCGGCGCGACCGGCGATCGCGTGGAAACGTGACGTCTTCTTCACCGGCGCCGAATTGACGGAAGAGCGCGAGCAAGTCGCCTTTGGCAGCGTCGCGCGGATAGCCGGCTACGAATAATCGAATCACTCTTTACCTGTCTCCCGCAACACGGTATCGCGGAACGGTTCCCACGTACCTGCTTCGATAGCGATGCGGGCGTCGCGCATGAGGGCGTTGAGCACGTAAACGTTGTGGTACGAGAGCAGGCGGGGGCCGAGCATCTCGTTGGCGCGGAAGAGATGCGATAGATACGCACGCGTGAACGTCGTGCAGACCGAGCAACCGCAGTCCGGGTCGATCGGCGTAAAGTCGCGCGCGTAGGCGGCGTTGCGAATGTTGTACTCGCCGTGGTGACGCGTCATCGCTCGCGCGTTGCGTCCGCAGCGCGTCGGATAGACGCAATCGAACATGTCGATGCCGCAATCGACCGCCATCACGATGTCGCGCACGGTTCCCACGCCCATCAGGTACCGCGGCTTCTCCGCCGGCAACAGCGCGGCCGAAAAGCGCGCAAGCAGATACATCTCCTCGCGGGTTTCGCCCACCGACAATCCGCCGATCGCGTAGCCGGGAAAGTCGAGCGCGACCAGCGCTCCAGCGCTGCGGGCGCGCGCGCTTTTGTCGAGGCCGCCCTGAATGATCGCGAAGACGGCGGTCTGCTCTCGCGCGCGCGCGGCAGCCGAACGCTGCGCCCACTGCGTCGTGAGCCGCACCGATTCGTCGATCTGCTCGGGCGTCGCCGGCAGCTTCACGCAGACGTCGAGCACCATCGCGATATCCACGCCGAGCGCTTCCTGAAACGCGATCACGTTCTCCGGCGTGAACCGATGCGTGCTACCGTCGATGTGCGATTGAAACGTCACCCCGTCGTCGTCGAGTTTGCGTCGCGACTCCAAACTAAAGACTTGAAAGCCGCCGCTGTCGGTGAGGATGGGGGCGTGCCATTGCATGAACGCATGTAGGCCGCCCGCCTCAACGATCAAGTCGCGTCCGGGACGCAGCCACAGATGGTACGTGTTGGAGAGCACGATCTGCGAGTGTGCCGCGCGCAATTCGTCGGGCGTCAAACCCTTAACGGTCGCCGCGGTACCGACCGGCATGAACGTCGGCGTTTCGACGACGCCGTGTGCCAATCGCAGGGTGCCGCGGCGCGCCGTGCCGCTCGTGCCGGCGAGCGCGAACACTACGAGAGCAGCGCGCGGGTCGCGACGTACTCCGCCGGCGGATCGATCTCGAACTCCAGCTCCTGGCCGGTGCGCGGATGGCGGAACGCGAGTCGCCATGCATGCAGCGCCTGTCCGGGAAGCGGAAAGCGCGGCTCGGATTTTCCATAGACCGGATCGTTGACGATCGGATGCCCGAGTGCGGCCATGTGCACGCGAATTTGGTGCGTCCTCCCGGTTTCGAGACGGAAGATCAGCTCGGCCGCCGCCTTGAGCGGCGTACGCAGTTCGTAGTGCGTCACCGCAGGCTTACCCGCGGCGGTAATGGCGTATTTCAAGCGATTCTGCGGATCGCGCCCGATCGCGCCGTCGACCGTGCCGACGGGGTGCTGCGGAATGCCGTGCACGATTCCGAGATATTCGCGTTTGATGTAGCGCGCCTTCATCGCACGCCCCAGCGACGAGAGCGCGAGTTCTGATTTTGCCACGACCAGCAGCCCGGACGTGTCGCGATCGAGGCGATGCACGAGCCCCGGCCGCACGGTGTCGCCGGGTAGTGACTCGACGTAGCCGAGCAGTGCGTTGACGAGCGTGCCGCTCGTGGAACCGTGCGCCGGATGCGTCACCATGCCCGCGGGCTTGTCGACGATGAGGAGATCCTCGTCTTCGTAGACGATCGTGAGGTCGATCGACTCGGCCTCCACGCGCATCGGCGGACGCTCCAGAAGTGCGAACTCGAGCGTTTCGCCTTCGGTGAGGACGTAGCTGCCTTTCACGGCGACGCCGTCCACGCGGATGTCGCCGCGCTTGACGGCTTCGGTTACGAGCGAGCGAGAGAATCCGGTCAAGTGCGCGATCGCGAGATCCGCGCGCTTGCCGCCCTCTTTAGGTGTGACGACGATTTTTTGCAAGACTTGCTACGATCAATAAGATGACGCCGCCCGTAATACACGAGTCGGCCACGTTGAAAATATTCGGCCAGATTTTGTAGAAGTCGATGAAATCGACGACGTACTGATAGTGCAGCCGATCGACGATGTTGCCGATCGCGCCGCCAAGAATCAACCCGAACGCAATGCGCACCAGCCGCGAGTGCCGCGCCGCATCGCGAAACGAGTACCAAAAGATCAGCAAGACGACGATCGCCATGACCACGAGCATCACCGGCGACGAGCCGAATAAACCGAACGCGCCGTGCTGATTCTGCTCGTACGTCCACCTCAGCAGATGCGGTACGACGATTCGGCTCGCGCCGGGCAGAAAGTGTGCGACGATCGCGTGCTTGGTGAGCTGGTCGATCGCGAGCACGACGGCCGCGACGATCAGGAATTGGGACGCGTCAGAGTTTCGGCTGCGGGACAAATTGATAGAACCATCCTGCGATGCGAAGAAATGAGTTTGAGAAAATCACGATACCGGTGAGAACCAAGAACGTTCCGGCGCCAAACTCGATAGCCGGCAAGAAGCGCTTGATCCGATTGAGTGCCGGCAGGACGATGCCGATTGCGACGGCGGTGAGAAAGAACGGGAGCGCCAGTCCCATCGAGTACACGAAGAGCAGCCACGCGCCGTCGGCGATGTGCGCCGTCTGCGCCGCGAAGGCCAGAATCAGCGAGAGCACCGGGCCTACGCACGGCGACCAGCCCGCCGCGAACGCCAGGCCCACGAGCACCGAGGCGAAGTACGAGCGCTCCTTCGGCTGCGCGTGGACGCGCTTATCCATCGCTAGAAAGCGCAACTTAAAGACGCCCATCATCTGGAGGCCCAGCACGATGACGATGACCCCGCCGATCCGGGCGATCAGCAGCTGGTTGGCGCGCAGCGCCCCGCCGAGCGCGCTCGCGGTGACGCCCAGCCCGACGAAGATCAGCGTGAAGCCGAGGATGAACGCCAGGCTGTGCAGGATCGTGCGCGCGCGGGCCTGCGCGCTGAGTTCGGCTTGCAGCTCCTCGAGGCTCGTGCCGGTGAGAAACGAGAGATAGGCCGGGACCAGCGGGAGGACGCACGGAGAGACAAAGGAAACGAGGCCCGCCAGGAATGCGATCCCGACGGTTAGGTGCGTGGTACCCACGCCGCTCATTTAGACCGCACGAGGGTTCGCGCCTGTAATGACCGAGGGGCGGAGCCGTTGCAGCACTGGTTCACCTATCCGAATATCGATCCGATCGCGATCCACTTGGGACCCCTGCAGATCCACTGGTACGGTATCTCGTACTTGGTTGGGTTCATCGCGGTCTACCTTTGGATGAGCCGGCCGGCCGGCCGGTTGCGGCTGGGCCTGACCAAAGATCAGATTCAAGATTTCTTATTCTACGCACTGGTGGGCGTTTTGGTTGGCGGTCGCACGTTTTTTGTGATCAACGACATCATCAGCAAACACGACGCGAGCTACTACACGCAAAACCCGCTGAATTTCATCGCGGTCTGGAACGGCGGGATGGCGTTCCACGGCGGCGTCGTCGGCGTGATCGTGGCGCTGCTGCTCTTTTTACGCAAGCATCCGGGCTTGAGCTATCGCATCCTGGGCGACGAGATCGTGATGCTCTTGCCCATCGGTATCACGCTCACGCGCCTCGTCAACTTCATCAACGACGAGCTGTGGGGCGATATTTGCCGCCCGGACCATCCGTGGTGCATCGTCTTCCCGGCGAAGCCCGACGGTTTTCGCCACCCGGCGCAGCTCTACGAAGCGGTGCTCGATCTCATTACGCTGCCGATTCTCTTTCTGATCTACCGGCGCCGGCCGTCGGACGGCGTGGTCGCCTGGTCGTGGTTCACGATCTACGGCATCACGCGCTCCGTCGCGGAGATCTGGCGCCAGGCCGACTTCTCGTGGCACGGCATAACCGGTGGCCAGCTCTACGCGCTGCCGATGATCGTGATCGGCATCATCGGCATCGTCGTCTGCACGCGCCGGGGTGCCCGAACCGTCGTCCTCCCGCAGGCAGGCCGCTCCTGAAAGAGGCGGAAAACGGTGGCGCATGGAGCTCGATCTTCGCGAGCGCTATGCGCGGTTGCAAGCAGACTTAGCCGATGCGGCACGAGCGGCAGGCCGCTCGCCCGGCGAGATCACCATCGTCGCCGTCACCAAGAAGCAACCCCCCGAGGTCATCGCCGCCGCGCTAGCCGCCGGCATCACCGATTTCGGCGAGAACTACCTCCAAGAAGCCCGCACCAAATTCCCCTGTCATCCTGAGCCTGTCGAAGGGCGGGTGCGTAAGCACTTTATCGGGCACGTTCAGACCAACAAGGCGAAGGCGATCGTGCAGACGTTCGACGTGGTGCAGAGCGTGGATCGCATCGAGGCTGGGCGCGCGCTCGCCCGGGCGGCTCGCGATCTCGGCAAGACGCTGCCGATCCTCATTCAGCTCAACGTGTCGCCGGCCGAGCGCTTCGGTTGCCCGCCGGAGCAGGCGCCCGCACTGGCCGAGGCGCTGCGCGCGGAGCCGGGGTTGCTCGTTGCCGGCGTGATGGCGATCGGGCCGCTGACGGCGGATCGCGACGCGCTGGAGCGCTCGTTTGCGCTCGCCGCAAAGACCTTCGAGCGTGTAGGCGGAACCATCCTATCAATTGGTATGTCGGGCGATTGGCGCGAGGCCGTCCGGTGGGGTTCCACGATGATCCGGGTCGGCACCGCGTTGTTCGGACAACGACCTGCAGCGCCGTTAATCGGCGCGAAGAATTGAGGGTAATACGATGAGCATGTTCAGAAAGATCGGCTCGTTCTTCTCGATGAGCGACGAAGACGACGGTGTGTACGAAGAAGAAGCCACCTCGTCGCGCGTCGTTCCGTTAACGAACGCTCCGCGCCGCGGCGGCACCGAGGTGAGCGTGTACTCGCCGCGATCGTTCGGCGATGTGACCGAGATCGCCGACGCGTTGCGAAATCGGCAAGTCGTAATCGTGAACTTACAGAATGCCGATCGTTCGCTGCTCCAGCGAGTCGTCGATTTCACGTCGGGCGTCGCCTACACGATCGATGGAAAGATTCAGAAACTCGCCGAGGCGATCTATCTCGTGGTCCCGTCGGGCGTCGTCGTCAACGCGCAGGGTCTGCGCGATTCGATGATGTCCGACGGCAGCCTCGACTTCATGTCGAACAGAGGATAAGCATGCAGAAAATCACGCCGGTCGACATTCAGCACAAAACCTTCAAGAAGGCGCTTCAAGGCTACGACCGCACCGAGGTCGATCAGTTCCTCGACGAAGTGATTGAAACGCTCGAAGACGACGCGCAGCACGTGGCCGTGCTCGAGTCGGAGGTGGCGGACCTCAAAGAACGCATCAGCCATTTCAAAGCGATGGAAGAGTCGCTGCAGAACACGCTCGTGCTCGCACAGCGAACGGCCGACGAAGTCAAAGCCTCCGCGCATAAAGAAGCCGACCTCATTAAAGAACAAGCTCGCATCGCGGCCGAGCGCGACATCGCTTCGTATACCGACGCCGCGGCCGACGCGCGCCGCGAACATCAACGCGCGCACGAAGCTGCCGAAAAAGCGAAGAGCGAACTGCGCAGCCTGCTGACGACGCACCTGTCGCTGCTCGAACGTCCCACCACGCCGGCACCGCCGGTCGTTACGACGGGCGACGCCGCGACCACCGTGACCGACGATACGTCGCGAGTCGAAGTCCAACAACCCGAGCGCATCACCGTCTATTAGTTCGTGCCGATCGTAGCCGTACTGCCCGGCGATGGCATCGGGCCTGAAGTCACGCGCGCCGCCGTGCGCATCCTGCGCGCCGTTCGGCCGGACCTCGACTGCGTCGAAACGCCGGTCGGCGCGGCCGCCCTTCGCGCCGGCGAACCGGCACTTCCCGATCGAGCGCGCGAGCTCTGCGAACGCAGCGCGGGGATTCTCTTCGGCGCGGTCGGTTTACCGGAGTACGACGGGAAACCGCTTCCGGAGCGGCCCGAATACGCGCTCTTCGTGCTGCGCCGCGACTACGAGCTCTACGCGAACATCCGTCCGGTCAAAGTCTTTGCGGGGCTCGAGCACGCTTCGAGCCTGCGTCCCGAACTCGTCGAGAATCTCGACCTCGTCGTGATTCGCGAGTTGACCGGCGGCATCTATTTCGGTAAACCCAAAGAACAGCGCGTCGGCGCCGACGGAATTGAAGAAGCGGTCGACACGATGATCTACCGCGCGCCCGAAGTGGAACGTATCGCGCGCGTCGCCTTCGAGCTGGCCCGCAAACGTCGCAAACACGTTACGTCGGTCGACAAACAGAACATCTTGGAGACGTCGCGACTCTGGCGGCGCGTCGTCGAACGAGTAGCCAAAGAGTATCCCGACGTCGCGCTCGCCCACCTGCTCGTCGACAACGCGGCGATGCAGCTCGTTCGCCGCCCCCGCGACTTCGACGTACTGCTCACCGAGAACATGTTCGGCGACATCCTCTCCGACGAAGCGGCGATCCTCACCGGCTCGATCGGCAATCTCCCGAGCGCGAGTCTCGGCACGCGCGGTACCCCGGGCAAACAATTCGGTCTCTACGAACCGATTAGCGGTTCGGCACCCGATATCGCCGGCCGCGGCATCGCCAATCCCACCGCCGCGATCCTCTCGGCCGCCATGCTGCTGCGCCATTCGCTCGACGACGAAACCGGCGCCGCACGCATCGAACGCGCCGTAGAAGCCGCCTTCGCCGCCGGCGCCCGCACTACCGAACTAGCCCGCGGCAACGAACCCTCCCTAACCACCGAAGCCTTCACTCAAGCCGTCCTAGCCACCCTGTCCCCCCTGTCATCCTGAGCCTGTCGAAGGACGGAGCTTGTCGAAGGACGGGCCCGTCGAAGAACGACGGCTCGCTCCGTCATCATGAGTTTATCTTTAAAGTCGCGAATCTCGACGGTGACCCTGCCGTGCTCGTGCGGATGGTTTTGCGACCAGACTCGCTTCCATCGCGCGAGCAGATTCGCTTTCATCGCGTCTTCCGCGGCGCTATCCATCGAATAAATCCCGTCGACGTCAACGTAGACGCGCATCGTATTGCCTTTGACGTCGGTCCCTTGAACGACGCCGGGATATGCCTGTTTCATCCCATACACTGCGGCGTTTTCGCGAGCGATAATCGCATCCGTCCCCGACGACCCGCTCGGCGCACACCCGCCGGCGGACGTCGCGATAACGAGAAACGCAAGTGGCCAAAGTCGCGCGATCACGCTACGTGCTCTCCCCCAAAAGTTCGAGATCGGCGAGATCCTTCGCTCGGCCGGTTTGGCGCTTGTTGACAATGAGATCGTCGCGCCCGATAAAATGTACCGCAATGTCTTCTATCCGAGCCTCTTCGCGAGCGGTCCAGGCATCCTTGAAAACGACGCCATCGATTCCGGTGATGACATCGATGCGAACGGGCGCGATGCCGATCTGATAAATCAAATCGTCCGAAAGCAGGTCGGTCTCGGTGAGGTTTTCCAACGGCGCACCGAATGCGGCCAGAGCGCGCAAGACGAGGCGCGCGTTTTCGATTGAGGGTTCCACCCATACGTCGAGGTCGGCGGTTGCACGCGGCCGAGCGTAATAACCGACGGCCCACGCTCCCACAATGAGATACCTAACTTCCGCGGCGGAGAACTCGCGCAATAGATCGCTGAAGTCTGGGTTGAGCTCCATCGATGCCTCCCAGGGCGCGGGATTGTGCAAAGAGCGTCCAGCAGTAAGCCGCGCGCTGGGCGGCGGGGACCGCGCGCCAATAGTCGCGATCGATGGCATCTTGATCGTCGCCGCGACGAATCTTGCGCGTCTGCATACGCTCGACCCGGCTCGCGCGCCGTTCCTCTGGACTCACGATATGGTCGTTCGACGGCGTAATGCGCCGGCCATGCGGCGGACATAACCGGCCGCTATCATCCGCGCATGGATGGAATCGGATGGGCGGGCAGCGCCATGGCGGCTGCTAAATCGCGGCTCGATATCGCAACGGAAAACCTGGCGAATAGTTCGAGCGACGGCTTCGAGCGAGCACGGGCGCGGGGCCTGATGACGCCGCGCGGCGTGCGTATCGAGGCCGTCAAAGACTTGGAACAAGGAGCGCTGCGGCGCACGGGTCGGCCCGACGATTTCGCAATCGTCGGCGGTGGGTATTTTATCGTACGCGACGCGCACGGGCATCTCGATCGAACTCGGAGCGGGGCGTTCGTGCGCGACCGCTTCGGGCATCTGCGCGACGATGCGGGCCGGCGTTTCGTCGACACCCATCTGGCTCCGGGCGCGAGCGTGCGTCGAGGTTTTCTCGAAAGCTCCAACGTCAACGCGATCGGCGAAATGATCGACGTGATGACCGCGCAGCGCTCGTTTGAAAGCGCGCAAAAAACGCTCAGCGCGATCGACCAAACGCGCGACAAATCCGCAAACGAGGTGGCGCGCCTCAAATGAATCGCGCACTCTATGCGGCCGCAACCGGGATGGCGGCGCAACAACAGAACCTCGACGTCATCGCCAACAACCTTGCCAACGCCGACGTGATCGGATTCAAGGGCGCGACGGCGGCCTTCACGGAGCTCGCGGCGCCTGGCCAGATCGGGCTTGGAACCGCGCAGGTCGGCACGCATGCGATCTTCGCGCAAGGCAAGCTGATGAAGAGCGGGGGGCCGTTCGATCTGGCAATCGACGGCAACGGATTCTTCGCCGTCGTCGACGCGCACGGCCGGAAGGCCTATACGCGCGACGGCGAATTCTCGCGCGCGCCCGATGGATCGTTGCGTAACGCGCAAGGCTGGCGGCTCGAAGGCGTGCACGTTCCAGACGACGCGCTCTCGGCCGACGTTGCGCCGGACGGGCGAGTCTCCGTAAAGACGTCTCGAGGAACGCACGCCGCCGGACGCGTCCGCCTCGCGGAGTTCGCCGCACCCGAGCGGCTCGCACCGCTGGGCGCGACGCTCTTCGCGCAAACGCGCGATTCCGGCCGCGCGCGCTTCGAGCGCGCCGGCTCGCCGGACGGCCCGACAATTAAGTTCGGCATGCTCGAGCAATCGAACGTGTCGATCGTCGAAGCGATGATGGAGATCCTCGCGGCGCAGCGCGCCTACGAAGCCAACGCAAAAGGCGTGCAAGCGGCCGACGAAATGCTGCGCATCGCGGATAACTTGCAGCGATCGTAAGTCGTTATTTCGAGCCGAGCGTTACATACGCTTCATAGGCGATTTTCCAATCGGAGTGGGATTTTCGCCATGAGGCAAGGTACGTTCCAGAACGATTGCGTTTCGGCACTTTATAGACTGCTGTCCACGCTCCGTATTCCGCGGCATGCCTGCCGTCGGAGCTAATCGTGATCGTCATCGGGCGACGGACGTATGCAACAAAATTGGGGTCTTTGAATTCGATGCCTGCATAGCTGTCCGCAAGAGGTCCGGCTCCTGAGAAAACGGTGCCGTCACTCACGTGAGTCGAATTGTGTGAGTCCATGCGCGTTTCATTAGCGTAACGTTGTGTGACTCGATCGCCCGGTTGTTCTCGAGCCGTAGCGATCGGATCTTGTTAACGTCGTTCTGCGACGCGGAGCCGACAGATGTTACGGTCATCG
>DATBTN010000018.1 GCA_036559195.1 Candidatus Baltobacteraceae bacterium | reverse complement strand
GCGAGGGCGGATTCGCGTCGGAGGCGGGCTTCTTCGAGCTCGACGAACATGACGTCGACGACTTTTTCGACTTCGACGGCTTGCGTGGGGGGCGGTTCTTCGCGCGAGCGGCCGGGTGCGGATTTGGGCGCCGGTTTTTTGGGTTGCTCCGCGATCTCCGCGTCTTGTGCGTGCGCGCGGCGCAAGAATTTGCTGTACGTTTCGGCCGCCTTCGCGCGCACGCCGTCGCTCTGGGGCAAGTTGAAGACCGTTTCGAAGAACGCTAGCCGCTCGTGAACTTCGCCGGCGCGATCGGGCGAGTAAATCGTGGCCGGATCGCCGAAAGCGATGTGCCCCATCGGTACGCGCGTGCCGGCGGCCACGCGCGTGTTGACGTGCACGATCGCGCCGAGTGCGACGCCGGCCGATTCTTCCACGATCGCGCCGTTGAAGATCTTCGCGCCGGTCGCGATAAAGCAGCCCGGTTCGATCGTCGCGCCGACCAAGTATGCGGTGGGACCCACGATGCAGCTCTCACCGATCGTGAGCGGAAACTGACTCGCACTGCCGCCGCTGCCCTTGAGCACGGCGTTCTCCATGATCACGCTGTTCGCGCCGACGACGACCGGCGCGCCCTCGCTCGTAATGACGGCACCCGCCAGCACGGCGCAGCCTTCTTCGATAGTCACGTCCCCGCTAATCGTCGCGCTCGGCGCCACGAAGGCGGAGGCGTGAATGACCGGTTTCTTCGTACCGCTCGAAATAATCATACGGAATGCGTTCCTCCATCGTAGCCGGTTTTATAGATACCGCGAATGATCGATTCGAGATCGGGCTCTTCGATCGAAACGTCGCGGATGTCGTAGTTCTCGGTCGCTTCGCGAATCAAGCGGTCGGGGCGCATCGTTTTGCGATCGAAACGAAAACGCGCCACGGTACGGTCGTGCTCGACGAGTTCGGCACCCGCCAACTGCGGGCGCGTCTGGGGATCGGCGAACGTGAGGACCAGCGTGCGATGCGTTCCGTACTGCTCTTTGATGCGCTCGACTTCGCCGTCGTAAATCACCTTGCCGCCGTCGATCAGGACGATCCGGCGGCAGAGCCGCTCGACGTCGGCGAGATCGTGCGTGGTGAGGATGATCGTCGTTTCGCGTTCCTGATTGATGCGCCGCACGAATTCGCGGATCGCCTCTTTGGCGACGACGTCCAGTCCGATCGTCGGCTCGTCCAGATAGACGATTCGCGGATCGTGCAGCATGGCCGCCGCGAAGTCGCCGCGCATCCGTTGACCGAGCGAGAGCTGACGCACCGGCGTGCGCAGGAACGGATCGAGTTCGAGGATCTCCTTAAAGTGCGCGAGGTTGCGCGCGTAGCGGTCGCGCGGAATGGCGTAAATCGCGCGCAGCAGCTCGAAGGACTCGATCAGCGGCAGATCCCAGTAGAGCTGGCTGCGCTGTCCGAAGACGACCCCGATGTTGCGCGCGTTCTCGCGCCGGCGCTCGTGCGGCACGATCCCCGCCACCTCGATCGAACCCGACGAGGGTACCAGGATGCCGGTGAGCATCTTGATCGTGGTGGACTTGCCGGCGCCGTTGGGACCGATGTAGCCGACGAGTTCGCCGGCCTCGAGATCGATATTGACGTTCGAGACCGCGACCTTTTCTTCGTACTCGCGCGAAAAGAGCGTTCGCAGCGCGCCGCCCGGGCCGGGCGCGCGCTTGACGGAACGAAAGACCTTGCGCAGGTCGCGCGTCGTGATGATCGGCACCCGGCGGTCCTTCTCTAAGCAGCGCTTTGCGGCCCTCGGAGGGAATATGGCGCTTGTGATCGTGACCGTCTCCAGTCAGTACGGATCGGGCGGCCTCGGCGCCGGGCGAATCGTCGCCCAGCGTCTCGGCTACAAATTCGTCGACCAACAGCTCCCAACCGTCGTCGCCAAGCGCCTGGGCATCTCGCGCGAAGCGGTCAGCGCCGCCGAATCGGCCAGCGCTTCGGTCGCGGAGCGCGTGTTACGCGTGCTGGAACTCGGAACGCCCGAAGTCGACGCGTCGCAAGGCGGCCCGAGCTTCGATGAGGAGTGCGCGCGCGAGGTGCAGCAAGCCGTGCGCGACTATGCGGCGCGCGGCAACTGTGTGATCGTGGGGCACGGCGGGAGCGCCATTCTGGGCAGGCGGCCGGACGTGATCCGCGTCTACGTGTACGCTCCGCGCGACTGGCGGATTCACCAGATCATGAGCGGGCACGACGTCGATGAGAAAACGGCGTCGGACGAAGTCGATCGCATCGACCGCCGGCGCGGCGAGTATATGCGTCACTACTACGAGATGGAGTGGGGCAACCCGGCCCATTACGATCTCGCCCTGGATACGTCGACCTTCGGCCCCGACGGTGCCGCCGCGCTGGTGGTGCGCGCCGTGGAACTGCGCGGTGAATAGGGCGCCGCGATCGACGCTCGAACGGCCGGTCCCGCGGCGCCAACTCTCGATCTTCGCTTCGCTGCGCTTTCGCGACTTTCGGCTGCTGTGGATCGGACTGCTCGTATCGAACCTCGGATCCTGGATGCAACTGACCGCGACGAGTTTCGCAATCGCGGAATTGGCGGGATCCGCCAAGGCTTCGGCGCTCTATCTCGGCGTGCAAGGGCTGATGCGTGCGGTCCCGGTGTTGCTGGTCTCCCCGATCGCCGGCGTCATCGCCGACACGCAGCCGCGGCGGCGCGTGCTCTTCATTACGAACACCGCGATGTCGCTTATCGCCTTGGTACTGGCGCTGCTCGCCACACTCGGGCGCATCAATATCTGGAGCCTCATCGTTCTCACCGCGCTCAACTCGGTGGCGATGTCGTTCGACTCACCCGCGCGTCAAAGCTGGGTGCCGTCGCTGGTCGACCGGGAGTATATCGGCAACGCGATCGGATTGAACTCGGTCGCGTTTAACGCGCCGGCCGTCATCGGGCCGGCGCTCGCCGGTCTCTTGATCGGCAGCGTCGGGATCGCAGGCTCGTTCTACATCAATGCGATCGCGACGCTCGCGGTCGTGGCGGCGCTCGCGTTCATGCGCCCGGCGCCGCCCAGCACGAACGTTCGCGATGCGCTGCTGCCCTCAATCGTCGAAGGACTTCGCTTTCTCTTCAACCACGGCATTTTGCGCTGGATCATCACGCTCTTCATCGTGACCGCCGTGTTGGTGAGACCCTACAGCACGATGCTCCCGGCCTTCACCCTCCACGTCTTGCACGCCAATGCCTCGGGATACGGCTTTGCGATCGCCGCGACCGGCATCGGCGGGTTCGCCGGTGCGTTACTCACCGCGTATTTGGGTTCGCGCGAGCGACGGGGCGAGATCTGGCTCGGCTCCGCAATGACGATGGCGATCGGCGTGCTGGTGCTCGGCTTGGCACCGACGCTGTACGTCGCGCTGCCGATTCTGTTCGTCATCGGCACGGCGACGCTCACCTTTCTGGGCGCGAGCAACACCCTGATTCAAACGCTCTCGCCCGATGAGGTTCGCGGGCGCGCCATCTCGGTTTACACGATGGTCGCGCTCGGCCTGGTACCCGGCGGCGCGCTCTTGCTCGGCGCGATCGCGGTGTTGACCGGTCTGCACCTGGCGTTCTCGCTGGTCGGCGCGCTTACGGCGCTCTTCGTCGGCTGGCTCTGGCTCTCCAGGCCGATCATCCGCACCGTATAAAAAAAAGCGAGCCGCAATGCGACTCGCTCGTGACGTAAAAAACGCCGGACCTAAGCCGTTGCGGCTTTTTTCCGACGTGTCGTCTTGCGGCGGGTGGTTTTGCGAGCGGTCGTCTTGCGAGCGGTCGTTTTGCGAGCTCCCGCTTTCTTTCGCGTCGTCTTGCGAGCGGCTTTCTTACGGCCACCGGCCTTCTTGCGCGTCGTCTTGCGAGTGGCTTTCTTACGGCCGGCGGTCTTCTTGCGGCTCGTCGCCTTTTTACGTCCGGTAGCCTTTTTGCGCGTCGTCTTGCGGGTGGTCTTGCGCGCTCCGGTTTTCTTTCGCGTGGTCTTGCGGGCGGTTTTCTTGCGGGGTGCCGCCTTCTTTGATGCAGCGCGTTTCGGCGCAGCTTTTCTCGTTCGTTTGACTGCCATTATATACGGAGTCATCCTTTCTCTGGCTGCAATGCAGCCAGGGTTGTTGCCTATGTTATACAGTAATACGGGCTGTATGGCAAGTTTTGATGATGTTGGCGGGAGTAACCGATGCGCGTAACGGTCGATGACGTAACACTCGAAGTACATGTTGAGGGGCGCGCGGACGCCGATGCGGCGCCGATCGTGCTGCTGCACGGCTTCCCGTTTTCGCGCGCGCTGTGGGACGCGCAAGTCCCACAGCTCGCGGCGCGCGCGCGAATCGTGCGCGTAGATTTACGCGGGATGGGAGCGTCGCAAGCCGGCGACGGGCCGTACTTGATGGAGTCGCTCGCGGGCGACGTTGCCGGCGTGCTCGATTGGTTGAAGATGGAGCGAGTGACGCTCGTCGGGCATTCTCTGGGCGGTTATGTGGCCATGGCGTTTTGCCGGATGTACGGCGAACGCGTCGCGCGGCTGGCGCTCGTGTGCAGCCGGCTCGCGGCCGACACGGCGGCCATCGCAGCCGCGCGCGAAGCGTTAGCCGATCGCATCGAACGCGAAGATCGGATCGACGCCGTTCTGGACGCGTATCTTCCCAAGGAGTTCGCGCTCAAGAGTCTTTCGGCGGATCCGCGTTTGCTCGAACGCGCTCGAACCATCGCGAGCGAGAACACTCCGCGCGGACTCGCGGCGATGTTGCGCGGCATGGCGCAACGCGTTGCCTCCGACGACATCGCACAAGAATTAACGATGCCCGTCGTTGCGATCGCCGGAGCGCTCGATGCAGTCGTGCCGATCGACGAAGCGCGAGAAATGACGCGCGTCTTTCCAAACGCGCGCCTCGAAACGATGGAGCGCAGCGGCCATCTTCCGATGCTGGAGGAGCCGGAGCGGTTGACTCGCGCGCTCCTGGATTTTGCGACCGGCTAGCGAGAAGAAGGCAGACGCAGGCGGGCGCGGCGCCGGAACAGGTTGGCGACGAAGAGTGCCACGATGGCTATTGCGGCGATGACCGCCCCGATCACGACGACCTTTAGAATGAAGGCCAGAACGACGAAGGCCACGATGGCTAGGGTGATCGCGATCGTCAGCCGGATAAACGTGTAGAGCATTGCAGATGTCCTCGGGGGTATCGGGGCGTTAAAGTCTTCCACTCGAGGTACCGATAGAGTTGGTACAGGTTTCAGGAAAGGACGTTAGACTCGCATGGATGTGGGAGCAATTGCCTCTGGGCTCGCGTCGGCCAGTGTCTCCGGACAAGTCGACGTTGGGGTGCTCAAAGCAGTACAGAATCTGGACCAAACCCTCGTAAATCAGCTCTTCGGATCGATCGGCCTCGGGCAAGGCGTGAACGCTCTAGCCTAAGGGTTGTGCGCTTCTTTAGGTCGTATTAAGATGAAGCGGTAGAGATTCTACCGCTTCATTTCATTTTTTTGTAGGAAGGGTGCGGGCTCATGAAACCTCAGTTTTTCGCCGTCGTTCCGCTCGTCGCGCTCGTACTGACCGTGGCGCCGGCCGCCGCCGACGGGCAAAAGCCGATTCGTCACCTGGTCTACCAGTTCGACGTCTCGATTCAATCGACGCTCACCGCGCATAGCTCGGGCATCGGCGACGGAACCGGCGGATCGGGCCTGGCCAATTACGGCGGCACCACCGCGGATAAAGGCACGATCGCGCTAGACGTGATGCAGGCCGGAACCGATGGCAGCTTGACCGTGCAAGTGAGCGAAAACGCTCAAAATGCGCGCTCGGCGAAGCCGACGATCTGCGCGATCTACGGCGACGGCCGCTTGATCTGCGATCCGAACGGCAAGGTCAACGAGGAAGAGGCGGCTCTCCTCCAGGTGGCGGGTCGCGGCTTCGTCGATCCGACGCAGTTCGACGCCAACCGCCACTGGAAAGTCGGTGGTTCCGGAAACGGCTATTCGACGACGACCGACTACACGATGACCGGCGGCGATCCGGCGAAGAGCGTCACGATCTCGATGCAAAAGGTCGACAAGATGGACGGCGCCCAGGGCTTCAACGCGACGACTGACGGCACGATTTCCTACGACATGCCGCTCTCGGTCCCGACCGGTGTAAAAGAAGAGACGGTCACGCGCCAGTCGCAGGGCATGGGCCAAGACAACCGCGTCGACACCCACATCACCCTCGCCCTCGTCACGGATTCCCTAAAAACCGCCAAACCGTAGCCCTCCGCCAGGTTGGATGGGGGCCCGACCAAGCGGAGCGGGATTGCTTCGATACGAACACCTGTTCGTATGGATCCCACCTTTGCGGGACTGCATCCCGACGTTGCTGCGTGGTGCGCGACGCACTTGCGCGAGCCGACGTTGCCGCAGCGCGAGGCCATTCCGCTCGGCCTAGCCGGCAAGAACGTGCTGGTCTGCTCCCCTACCGGCACGGGCAAAACGCTCGCCGCGTTTTTGCCCGCGCTCTCGCGGCTCGCACAGCGTCGCGACGACGATCGGCTCTTCGCGCGAACCTACGTCCTCTACATCTCGCCGCTGCGCGCCCTCGGCTACGACGTAGAGCACAACGTGCGGCGTCCGCTGCGCGAGATGGGATTACTCGAGCGCCCCAACACCGAGCGCGGGCGGCTGCGCCGCGGGCGGATTCGCGAAACGCACGCGCGCACCGGCGTGCGCACGGGCGACACGCCGGTAGAGGAGCGCCGGCTGATGCTCGCGCGGCCGCCGCACGTGCTGATCACGACGCCCGAATCGCTCGCCGTCATGCTGGCGATGGAGTCGTATCGCAAGACGCTGCGCGACGTCGAAACGGTGATCGTCGACGAAGTGCACGCACTCGCGGGCAACAAACGCGGCTCGCAACTCGCGCTCTGGCTCGAAGCGCTCGAAGAACTCGTTCGCGCGCCGTTTAACCGCGTCGGACTGTCGGCGACGATAAGTCCGCTGGATCGCATCGCGCGCTTCCTGGCCGGGGGCGAGCGACCGTGCGAGATCGTCGACGCTCGCGGCCTGCGTTCGATCGCCATCGACGTGTTGGCGCCCTTCACCGGAGCGGTGGCACCGCTCGCGCGGGTCGCGCAAGAGGCGGTGACGCTGAGCGAGAGCGTTCGGACGTCGCTCGTCTTTACCAACGTTCGCAGCCAGGCCGAACGGGTGGCGCACGAGATGTCGCAAGCGCTTGCGAAGCCCGGCGACGTGGAAGTTGCCGAAGAGTCGCAGAGCACGCGGCAATACGACCGCCGCATCGGCGTTCATCACAGCGCGCTCGAGCGCAGCGTGCGCCATCGTGTGGAAGCGGCGCTGCGCGCCGGCACGCTGCGGACGGTCGTTTGCAGTTCGAGTCTCGAACTCGGCGTCGACATCGGCTACATCGATCGCGTGCTCCTCATCGGCGGCGCGCGCGGAATGACGCCGACGCTGCAACGCGTTGGGCGTGCGGGGCATCGGCCCGACGCGATCGCCCGCGGTACCGTTATCGCCCAGGATCGCGACGACATCGTGGAAGCGGCTGCCACCAAGCGCTGCATCGCCGACGGCATTCTCGAAGAGGTCGCGATTCCGGCGGCGCCGCTCGACGTGCTCGCGCAATGGCTCGTCGGCATGGTCTGCTACGACAAGCGGTTGGCGATCGACGACGCCCTGCGGATCGCGCGCCGCGCGGCGCCGTACGCGCCGCTCGAACGGGCGGATCTGGTCGCGTGCGCGCGCTATCTCTCCGGCGGCGGCGTCGGGTCCGACGAAGCGCACGTGCGCCGTTTGGGGTACGACGGCGAGGCGATCTACGGCCTGGGGCGCGAAGTATGCTCCGCGTATTTCGAAAACATCGGGACGATTCCCGACGAGCAGCACGTGATGGTTCGCATGACCGGTGGATCGGATGTCGGCCGCGTTGAAGAGAGTTTCGTCAACGAGTTGCGTGAAGGCGACATTTTCGTGCTCAACGGCCGCACGCTGCGCGTCAAAGAGATCGGCAGTACCGGTATCTCCGTCGAAGCGTTTGCCGGCCGGCCGACCGTGCCGCAATGGAGTTCGCACATGAAGGGCGTGCCGCCGGCGCTGGCGGCCGAGATCAACGCTTTACGCGTTGGAGTCGCGCAATTGCTGCGCGACGGCGGCCCGCAGGCCGCGCTGGGTTGGCTGCGCGAGCGTTACGCGCTCGACGGTGCCGAAGCGGCGCACGTGGTGCGCTATATCGCACAGCAACTCGCGATTTCGGCCGTCCCCGACGAACGCCGGCCGATCGTCGAGCTCTATCGCATGGATCGGCGCCAGACGGCGGTCTTCCATACCTGCGCCGGCCGCCGCGTAAACGAAACGCTCGCGCGGGTGGTCGCTTCGCGCGTGTTCGCGCACGTGGACGCGAATACGCAATTGACGACCGACGATAATGGGTTTTTGATCACGCTCCCACCGGGGAAGATTCTCCCCGACGCGGTCTGGGCGAGCTTGCTGCACGTCGACGGCTTCGATCGCGATCTGCTTGCCGGGCTGCGCAGTTCGCATCTGCTGCGCAATTACTTTCGCTACGTTGCCAACACCGGCTTGCTCGTTCTGCGCCGCGCCGGCGGCCGACGTCTGCGCCGCAGTTCGCTTGCCTGGAACAGCCAGAAAATCTTCGATCGCGTCTACGCCGCCGATCGCAACTTTCCGCTGCTTCGCGAAACCCTTCGCACGGTAACGCACGATCTGCTCGACGCGCCGGGGACGCGTTCGTACCTCGAATCGCTCGAGGGGGAGCCGCGCGTGCTGCATCCGGCGGCGGCATCGCCGTTTACATTCGGCATCATCACCTCAAGCTTCGGCGATTCAGTCGTGCTCGACGATCGCACGAGCATGGTTGAAGCGCTGCACGAACGCGTGCTCGAACTTCTGGGCGAGCCCTTCGAGTTGGAGCATCAAGCGTGAACCGCCCGCAAGCCGCCGGAACGATGGTCGAGCTGCTTCGCGGCGCGCACGCGCTGGCGCCGGGCCTGCTCTGGCTCCCGGGTACGCGTACGCTCGTTGCCGCCGACGTGCATTTCGGATACGAAGACGTCATCGGCGGCGCGTTACCGACGTGGAGCACGACCGAGATCGCAGCGGCGCTGCTCGTCGCGGCGCGCCGTTTGGAGGCGCGCGAGATCGTGCTGCTCGGCGATATCATTCACGGCAGCGTGATGAGCCTCGGCGCCGCGCATGCCGTCGGCGGGGCGCTCGATCTGCTGCGCGCGCAATGCGCGCTGACGCTGGTCGCCGGGAATCACGAGGGTCGTACGCGCGGCGTCGCCGTTCTCGGTGAGACGGTTGAATCCGTCGAGCGCGACGGGTGGCTCTTACTGCACGGCGACCGGCCGGCGCCCCCGGGCGTACGCGCGATCGTCGGGCACTTGCACCCGAGCCTGCATCTCGGCGGCGGCGCGACCATTCCGGCCTTTCTTTTTGGAGAGCGCGTAATCGTCGTCCCGGCGCTGACGCCGTATTCGCCGGGACTCGACGTTTGTTCCGATGCCTGCCTGCGCGCCCTTGCGTCGTTCGATGTGACGCGATCGGATCTAAGCGTAACCGCAGCCGGGTCCGATCGCGTCTTCCCATTCGGCACCCTCGCCGCGCTTAAGAAAACGATCGCGCGTCCGGGCAGCCCCCGCCCGCGCAATCGCTTCCACAAAATCCTCCGCCCCGATTAAGCGCGCGCCTTCGTCGATAACAACACCGAGCAACGAGTCAAAACTTGTCATCCTACAAGCTCGTCCTTCGACAAGCTCATCCTTCGACAAGCTCGTCCTTCGACAAGCTCAGGATGACAAGCGAATGGCTATCCCTTTGTCACCCTGAGCCTGTCGAAGGGCGAAGGGGTGTTAGAACTCTTGCGTTAGGAAGACTTCGAAGGTTTGCGGATTGCGGGAGACGGGCGGAAAGAAGTATTGCGTGTTCGGCACGACGCCTGGGGCGAACGTGAAGATGCCGCCGTCATAGACGGCACCCGAGCCGGGAGTTCCGCACGGCCCGATCGCGTGATTGGCGGGGCGGTTGTAGCACGAGTTCACCGACGGATAGACCGTGTTCTTCTGATTGTCGAAGACGTTGGTCACGCGCACGCCGAGGCGGGTGGTCTTCGGCCCGTCCTTGGCGAGATCGTACGAGAGCGTGGCGTTGGAGTAGAAATAGCCCGGCGACGTGTGAATGTGCGGATCGGGTGCGAACGCGCTCCCTAGACCCTGGACGTTGTAGTACGCACAGCACTGCCAGAGGAAATACGGCAAGAAGTGATAGCGCTGGTACTTGTAGTTGCCGGTGAACGACACGGAGATCGGCGGTTGATCGGGCACGCGGAAGAGTTGGCCGTTGCCGTTCTGCAGGAAGTAACTATTAGCGTTCTGCGGGTTGATCGCCGCGGCGTTGATTCCGAGCGAGGTCGAGTAGTAGCTCTGGTAGGTTGCCGCGAGGAACCACGAAAGGCCGTCGCCGGTGACGATATGGTTCAGACCGAATTCGACGCCGAAGTCTTTGGTGATGCCGCCGGACTTCGCCACGCTCCCCGGAGCGTATCGCGGGTTGCCGTTGGAATCGAGCACGAGAGTTCCGTCGGGATTGAGCAGCGGGTTGCGAAGTACTTCGAGGCGATTGTTCGATTGGTGATACCACGGTGTGACGCGTAGCGACGTATGCCCGTCGCGGAACGCTTTCTCGATCGAAAGGTCGACGTTGTGGTCGATGGCCGGATCGATCGTTGCGCCGGGAAGATAAGGATTGCGATATTGCCCGGCGCCTTGAATGCCGTCAATCGAGTTGTTGTAAATGTACGTAGAGGGCACGAACGACGACGTCACGCCGTACGAGCCGCGAATGACCAGGTCGGGCGACGGCTGATAGCCGAACGCGATACGCGGGCTAACGATCGGCTTGGAATACGCGCCGCCCGCTTCCTTCGGGATGTCGTAGATCTCGATGTCGTACCGCAGCGACGGCTCGATAACGAGCTTGTGGAATTTCTGCACCGTGCCGACGTAGAGCGAGTCGATGAAATTCGGGGAGTTCGCGAGCGTATATTCGTTCGGAAAGTTCCCGTTCTTATCGAACGCCGACGGCGGGCTCGAATACGTGCTCGATCCCGAACGATCGTAGTACGCTTGCAAGAGCGTGTCGCGCTCGTACGACGCGCCGAGATACGAAGACGAGCGCGCGTTCGGCGTCCAATCGAGTTCGCCGGTCGCGTAATACGTGTTTTGACGACGGTCGCCGTTGATATCGCGGATCGTCGGCACGGCGAACGGATATTTCACGTAGTTTCCGACGGGCGCGGGTTGCCCGGGCGAAAGCGAGTTGTCGAAGTTGGCGTTATCGAGCGGTTGATTGAGGATGTACTGGTTGAAATTCTCCGCCAAGCGGAAGAAGCCGGAAAGCTTGTCGTTGAAGAGATGGTTCAGCTGCAGCTTGCCGACGCCCGAATAGTGGTAAGTCTCTTGCGCGTGGTTTGGATCGAGCGCGATGTACTGCAGTCCGGTGTTGATCTTCTGGCCCTTGATCGTGACCGAGCAAGCTTGTCCCGTGCTCGAGATGCCGGGATTGGTAATATTGTATCCGGCGTTGGAGGGCGAGGACTGTCCGGCGGGCGCGGGCGGAACCCAGAACCCTTGCACGCCCGCGCAGGGTGCGACGCCGAGCGGATGGCCGCCGGCGAGCAAGTAGTTGCCGTTAAAGAGCCCGTTGCCGTTTTGAATCAGGAACTGAACGTCGTTTTTCGGATCGGGCCGGTAGTGGAAATTCGCAACGGTGTCGAGGGTGCGTTGCGGGCCGGGCCCTTGCCCGGGATTCGTGGTGGTGGCGAGCGGAAACGTATACGTTCCATCGCCGAATTGGTTCTGCGAATCCGCGCGATCGTACGCGACGTAGGCCGAGAACCGACGATTCTTGGTCGCGGTGCCGTATTCGGCTTGGACGTAGTGGCCGGCGAGCAGGCCGCGCGCGGCGATCGAAAAGAGCCCGAACGACGGGTACGTGCCGCGCTTTACGACGCTGTTGAAGACGCCTTGCGATGCGTCGCCGAAGCGCGAATCGAAGCCGCCGGTATAGACCTGGACGTTGGAAACGCCGACCGCCGAGATGGTCGTGGTCTGGAAATAGCCATTGCCGGTTGAGAAGAAGCCCGTTAAACGGTCGTTGATTGGGACGTCGTCGTAGAGAAAGTTGGAGTCGGTGGCGAGACCGCCGCGAACTCGCGGCTGCGCGTTCGCGCCGCCGCCCGTAACGCCCGGCACGGACTGGGTGAAATCGTAGAGCGTCTTGTGAACGTTGTCGCCGCCCTCCGCCGATTCGAGCTGCTTGCTCGAGATGTTATAGACGTCGGCGGTCTGATTCGGCTGCACGAGACTCTGCGAACTGCGCGTTTGGACCGTTGCGATCGTCTTGAGCGCCGGCCGCAGCGCAACGTTGACGGTGTCGGTCTGATCCTGAAAAACGACCACGCCCGGCGAACTCGACGATTCGTAGCCTTCTTTGGCAAAAGCCACGACGTAGGTGTCGGGCGCGAGGTTCGCGATATTGAAGAATCCCGCGGCATCGGTTGTGGCCGAACCCGAGGCCGACGGCGAGGCCGCGCTCACGCGAACCCCGGCGAGCGGGTGATGGGTGTCGTCGGTCACCGTACCCGAGATAAATCCGGTCGTTCCGGCGCGAGCCGCCGGGGCGTATGCAAAAATAAGCCCGCCGATAAGGCCGAGCGAAATGAATAGCCGAAAAAGCTTGGGCATCAGATGGTGAGACCTCGCTCCACAGTAACTCCGAGTTTTCTGAAGCATAGCATGCCGCGAGCGCTGGTTCCTACACCAAGAAACCGGCCCTTAAGGCGAAGCCCGCTCTCCCTGCAGGCGATCGAGCGCTATATATATCGCGCCCACGTGCGGAATGCAGTCGATGCTGCCGTCGTGAAGCATCGAGCGAAGCCGATCGAGCTCGACCAGCTCGACGTCGATGTCCTCGGTCACGTCGAGGCGCTGCGCGCCGGTCCGTTTGGCATCCCGTGCCAAGAACAGATGCGCCAGCACGTCCGAGTTCGTCGGCTCGACGACGAAGCTGCCGAACGACTCCAACGACGCAGCCGTGAAGCCGGTCTCTTCGGCCAGTTCGCGCGCGGCCGTTTCGGCCGGCGTTTCGCCATCGTCGATCGCACCGGCCGGAAGTTCCAGTACGACCCTGCCGATGCCGTGCTTGTACTGGCGTACGAGCACGACCTCGCCGCCCGCCGTGAGCGCGAAGACGATGACGAACCCGCGACTCTCGCGCACGAAATAGTCGTCGATCACGGTACCGTCGGGGAGTTCGATCGTGTCTTTCCGCAGCCGCAAGTACGGGGTGTCGATCGCGTAGGCGGAGGCGGTGACTCGCCAAGCGGGCTTCTTCATGTGGAGGCAGGGCTTCAACGGGTAGTGTTTTCGCGCCCCCGCGAGAACTGTAGGTGCGTGGATAAGATTATCGTCGTCGGCGCCGGGACCATGGGCGCCGGTATCGCATTCGTCGCGGCCCGCGCGGGCTATGCCGTGGATCTCGTCGATCCGGACGCGCCGACGCGCGCTCGCGCGGTCGAGCGGATACGCAAGGAAGCCGAACGAGCGAAAGTACCGGAGGCTGCCGGCGCGGTAACGTTGCGCGAGCGCCTGCCGGATTCGAGCGACGCCGGGCTCGCGATCGAGGCGGTTCCCGAGCGGCTCGAACTCAAACTCGACGTCTTCCGCGCGCTCGAATCCGTTCTCGATTCCAGCGCGATACTCGCGAGCAACACATCGTCGCTTTCGATCGACGCGATCGCCGCCGGCCTGCATCACCCCGAACGCATCCTCGGTTTGCACTTCTTCAATCCGCCCGCGGCGATGAAGCTCGTAGAGATCGTGCACGGCGAGCAGACGAGCGACGAGGCCCTCGCGCACGCTCGCGCGTATGTCGAGCGTTTTGCAAAGACCGCGGTGCTGGCGGCCGATACGCCTGGATTCATCGTCAATCGGGTCGCGCGCCCGTTCTATTTGCAAGCGATGCGCGCGTACGTTGCGGGCGTCGCGCCGCCCGAAGATCTCGATCGCTTGGCCCGCGGAGCGGGCTTTCGCATGGGGCCGTTCGAGCTGATGGACTTCATCGGTCTCGATATTAATTTCGCAACCTCGGAATCGATCTACGCGCGCACGGGAGCGCGCCGGCTCGAACCGCTCGCGCTTCAAGCCGAGATGGTTGGGGCAGGCCGCCTCGGCCGCAAGTCGGGCAGCGGGTTCTTCGATTATGCAAACGGCGCGATCAAGCACGATGACGAGCCGGTCGCGCCGGCGGATAGCCTCGACGAAGACGAACGCGTCGTCGTTCTCGGGTTCGGCAGCGTCGCTCGCGAATTTGAGGAGTTGCTCGCGCAGCGCTACGCGACGGTGAGCTCGATCGAAAACGACGAATTCGTCGACGAGATCGGCATGGACACCACGATCGTGGTGGACGCGGGTGACGGCGTGAGCGACCGCAGCGAAGTGATTCGTCAACTCGATACGATTCTGCCGCCCGAAGCCGTGATCTTCGTCGACGCCTATGCGACCGATATCGAAGCGTTGACGGGGCGCCTCAAGCATCCCGAACGAATCGTGGGGTACGGCGTACTCGGCACGCTCGCGGCGCAGCGCGTTATCGAGATCGTCGATGCGGAGAAGACCGGCGACGACGCGCTCGAACTCGCACAAGAACTGTTCGAATCGATCGGCAAAGACGTCGTCCTCGTAGAAGACACGCCCGCGTTATTTTTGGGCCGAACGGTCGGCTCGATTATCAACGAGGCGATCTATGCGGTGCAGGAAGACGTCGCCAGCGCCGACGACATCGACATCGCAATGCGCCAAGGTACGAACTACCCGATCGGCCCGATCGCGTGGGGCCGCGAGATCGGCGGCAAACGCGTCGCGCGTATCTTGCACCGGCTGGCCAAGGCCGAGGGAGACGCCTTCGCGCCGCATCGCGCGATTTGGGTGTTGGACGCGGAAACCGAAGATGCCGAAATGGAAGAAGTGCAGCCGTGAGCGCGCGCGACGTGTGGGTCGTCGATGCGGTGCGCACCCCGATCGGCCGGTACGGCGGCGCGTTGAGCGCCGTTCGGCCCGACGATCTTGCGGCGTGTGCGATTCGCGCGTTGATCGAACGGACGGGCATCGAGACCGCGCAGATCGACGACGTGCTCTTCGGTGCCGCAAATCAAAGCGGCGAAGACAATCGCAACGTGGCGCGGATGGCCGCCCTTTTGGCAGGGCTGCCGGTCGAGGTCCCGGGCGCAACGCTCAACCGGCTCTGCGGAAGCAGCCTGCAGGCGATCAACTCCGCCGCGCACGCGATCGCATGGGGCGACGGTGACGTCATGATCGCCGGGGGAGTGGAATCGATGACGCGCGCGCCGTTCGTGCAAATGAAAGCCGAGAAACCGTTCGCGCGCGCGCCGCAACTTTTCGATACCACGATCGGCTGGCGCATGGTTAACCCGCTGATGTCCGACGCGTGGACGATCTCGCTCGGAGCGACCGCTGAAAAGGTCGCCGAGCGCTATGCGATTACGCGCGAGGAGCAAGATCGCTTTGCCTACGAATCGCAGCGGCGCTGCGGCGCCGCCATGCAACGCGGTGCCTTCCGCGACGAAGTGATCCCCGTCGGAGACGTGCTGCTCGACGAACATCCGCGGCCGGAGAGCACGCTCGAATCGCTCGCGAAGCTCAAGCCGGCGTTCAAGGCGGGGGGCACCGTGACCGCCGGCAACTCGTCGGGAATCAACGACGGTGCGTCGGCGCTCTTGCTCTGCGAAGCGACGGCGGCGACCAAGATGGGGCTGCGGCCGCTCGCGCGCGTGGTCGCGTCGGGCGTTGCCGGCGTCGCGCCGGAGATCATGGGGCTCGGTCCGATTCCCGCTACGCGCAAAGCCCTCGAGCGCGCCGGATTGCGCATGGAACAGATCGATCTCGTCGAGCTCAACGAAGCCTTCGCCGCGCAGTCGCTCGCATGTCTGCGCGACCTGGAGATCGATCCGGCCAAAGCGAACGTGAACGGCGGCGCGATCGCACTGGGACATCCGCTCGGCGCGAGCGGCGCGCGCATCGCTACCACGCTCCTGCACGAGTTGCGGCGGCGGGGCGGGCGATACGGCGTTGCCACGATGTGCATCGGCGTCGGTCAAGGCATTACGACCATCTTCGAAAGGATCTAACGTGACCCAACTGCTCATCGGCAAAGAGTGGACCGACGCGACCGGCGGCGCGACCTATAGCGATAGCAACCCGGCGACGGGCGCGGCGCTGGCCGACGTTGCGAGCGCCGGCACCGCCGACGTCGATCGGGCGGTGACGGCGGCGCGAGCCGCGTTCGAGACCGGCAAGTGGGCGACGATGCCGGCTTCCCGGCGCGGCAAGATCATCTACAAGATGGCACAGCTTATCGCGGAGCGTGCGAACGATCTCGTGCTGACCGAGGTGCGCGACAACGGTAAAGCGATTTCGACGGCCAAGGGTGAGCTTGGCGCGATCGTCGATTGCTTTGAATTCTACGCCGGCGCCGCAACCAAGAATTACGGCGATACGCTCCCGGCACCGATGGCCAACTATCTCGCGTACACGATGCGCGAACCGGTGGGCGTGGTCGGCGCGATTATCCCGTGGAATTTTCCGCTGCTGCTGGCATCGTGGAAGGTTGCGCCGGCGCTCGCCGCCGGATGCACGATCGTTCTCAAACCGGCGCCGTCGACGCCGTTGACCGCGATCGAACTCGGCAAGATCGCGCTCGAAGCGGGACTGCCCGAAGGCGTGCTCAACATCGTCACCGGCCCCGGCCCCGATCTCGGGCAAGCGCTCGTCGAACATCCCGGCATCGACAAGATCGCATTTACCGGCAGCACGGCGACCGGCAAGCGCGTCGCCGCGACTGCGGCCGCGACGCTCAAACGCGTCACCCTCGAACTCGGCGGAAAATCGCCGTCGCTCGTGTTCGACGACGCCGACCTCGCGCAGGCCGTCGACGGTGCGCTCTACGGCATTTTTTACAACGCCGGACAAACCTGCGAAGCGCGTTCGCGCGTGCTCGTTCACGAGCGCATCTACGACGAGTTCGTCGAGCAGTTCGCGGCTAAAGCTAAGAAACTGCGCGTGGGAAATCCGGAGGATCCGCAGACGCAGATCGGCGCGATCACCATGCCCGAGCAACTCGAGAAGATTCGCACGTACTGCGAGATCGGCGTAGCCGAAGGCGCGAAGCCGATCGTCGGCGGCGCGGCCGCGCAGATCGGCGAC
>DATBTN010000017.1 GCA_036559195.1 Candidatus Baltobacteraceae bacterium | reverse complement strand
TGGTTTCACCGAGCTATGCCGGCGACATCGCGCGCGCCCTTCGCGAACTGGTGCGCACCGAACGGTACGGGCTCTATCACATGGTGAATCGCGGCCCGGTCACGTGGTACGATTTTGCGCGCGAGACGCTGAGGCAAGCCGGTATCGATCACCCGATCGAACCGGTCTCGACGAACGACTGGCTCTCGACCGTGCGTCGCCCCGCCTACTCCGCACTCGCCAACACCGCCCTCGACGCGCTCGACATCCCCATGCCCGACTGGCGCGAAGGCATCGCCGGTTACCTCCGCGACAAAGCGTAGAACCCTAGGCAAGGACCCGTTGCGGTGCGATTACCCAGCATTGCGCAGCACCGCTCTTTGCGCCTTAAAGCTCCAAGAAGAGGGCGGGCGATACGTGGAATACGGCGCCTAGCTTGCGCGCCTGCGCCTTGCTTATCGCACGTTTCTCTGCCAGCACTTCAGACGCGATGCCCTTCGATGGGAAGAGTCGGCTCAGTTCCGCTTGCGTCATCTCTCGAGCGCTCATGAGTTCTCGCAGAATCTCAGCAGGCGAGGCACTCGTGAGCGCGTAGCGATCCTCCTCGAAGCGCTCGACCAGGATCGTCAGCATATCCATCAGCTCGGCCTCTTCGGGGCGAAGCCCATCACCGCGGGCCATGAACACTTCGATCTCGCGGAGCGCACGAGCATTTTCCGCCTCGGTACGAATAACACGAGGATGCTTTTCCTTGAGTAGGTCCGCATAACGGGCCTCGTCGATGGTGGTCATAGTCGCTTCCAATCGTTTTCGTCGTACTCTGCTTGCGTAAGGATTGCCCGCACGAAAATCGTTCGATGGGGGTAGTCGATGCGGGCGATCAACCGGTACGTGTTCCCCTTGATGTTAAAAACCGTCAGGTCGCCAACGATGTCTGTCGAAGGCCAGGTCTTCCGAAGTTCGGTGAGATTTTTCCATTGAGCGGCCTTGGCGATGCGACACCAGGCATCGAGCGGGCCCCCCGAATGCGGATAATCCTTCGCGAAATCCCGTAGCACCCGACGACTAATAACATGCACCTTACCACGAACGTTCTCATAATGAGAACGCCCATGTCAACCTCGCTCCTTACCCTTAAGGAGTTCGGGGCGACCGCCCGTAAGATAGACGGGCCATGGAACTTCGGATCGATCTTGGGACCGTCGCCCGGTGCCGCGATTTAGCTCGCGCTATCGCCGAGCCCGTTAACGACTTTATCGCCGGCCACTCGACCGTCGCGGTCGAGCGCTCCGTTTTGCGCCTTTTGGGTGTGGACGGCGTGGGAGCCGACGACGTGCCCATTCCCAATTTGATCGTCGACGCGCTCACGGCGGAGGAGCGGGCGGCCGGGGTGGCCATCGCCTTCGGGCGGGCGCTTGCCGAGACGGGGCTGGAGCCGTTCGTGCTGGGGCAGGCGATCGCCAACGGCACCCATCGGCTGACCGATTTCGCCGGCGTGCCCGAAGCCGCCGCGCGCGCAACCGTGGCCGCGTACGTGGAGAAATCGCTCGCGCAGATCCGCGCCCGGCGCGACGAGCGCAGCGAATTGCTCGCGCGCCTTCCGCAGCAGCCCGCGCCGCTGCTCTACGTGATCGTCGCGAGCGGCAACATTTACGAAGACCGCGCCGCCGCGGTTGCCGCCGCCGAGGCGGGCGCGCAGATTATCGCGGTGATTCGTTCCACCGGCCAATCGCTGCTGGATTTCGTGCCGTACGGCCCCACCACCGAAGGCTTCGGCGGCACGTATGCAACGCAGGCCAACTTCAACATCATGCGCACCGCGCTCGACGAAGTCTCCGAACGGCTCGGGCGCTACGTGATGCTCACGAATTACGCGAGCGGTCTCTGCATGCCGGAGATCGCGACGACGGCGGCGATCGAGCGGCTCGACATGCTGCTCAACGATTCGATGTACGGCATTCTGTTTCGCGATATCAACATGAAGCGCACGTTCATCGATCAGCACTTCAGCCGCATGCTCAACGCGTACTCCGGCATCATCATCAACACCGGCGAAGACAACTATCTCACCACCGCCGATGCCGTGGAACAAGCGCCGGCCGTGCTCGCTTCGCAGTTCATCAACGAAGAGTTCGCGCATCGTGCGGGCATGCCGGAGGGGCAGATCGGCCTCGGCGATGCGTACGAGATCAGCCCCGATTTGGAAGACGGCTTTTTGTTCCAGGTCGCGCAGGCGCAACTGGCGCGTCAGGTTTTCCCGAACGCCCCGCTCAAGTACATGCCGCCCACCAAGCATATGACCGGCGACATCTTCAAAGGGCATCTCATCGACGCGCTGTTCAATCTCACGTCGGTGATGACGCGTCAGACGATTCATCTCTGCGGCATGCTGACCGAAGCGATTCACACGCCGTTTCTCGGCGACCGCGCGCTCGCGATTGAGAACGCGCAGTATATCATGAACACGGCGCGCCATTTTGGCGACGAGATCGAGTTTAAGGCCGACGGTAAGATCGAACGCCGCGCACAGGACGTGTTGGCAAACGCGCACGCGTTGCTCGAACGAGTCGCGCAGCAAGGCTTGATGCAGGCGATCGAAGCGGCGGTCTTCGCCGACGTCTCGCGCCCGCCCGACGGCGGCCGCGGCTTCGACGGCGTATTCGAGCGCGGGGACGGGTATTGGAACCCGTTCGAGGACGCGTTGCTGCAAGCTGCGTCCTTGGACGCGGGCTCGTCCTTCGACAAGCTCAGGATGACAGCGAAGGGGGCGGGGCGGTGAACGAATGGCTTTGTCATGGTGAGCTTGTCGAACCATGCGGTGGTGGCCGATGAGTAATGTGGTGAAGCCGTATGGGGATACGGCGAACGACGGTAAGGTGCAGATGTCGTTTACGTTGCCGATCGCATGGAGCGAGGCGGCCGATGAAGCGGCGCGGCAGCTCGTTGCCAAGATGGGGTTCGGCGACGTGCAGGTGGTTGAAGGGCGCGCGATTGCGACCGGCTACTCGTTTTTTGTTGTGTACGCGAGTACGCCGCAGAGTATCGACTTCTCCACGATCTCCGCGCCTTCGGCGAAGACGCACGCGATGTCGATGGACGAGGTCGACGAGCTGATTCGCGAGCGTCTCGGCCGGAAGATTCGCATTGCGGGCGCGTGCAT
>DATBTN010000016.1 GCA_036559195.1 Candidatus Baltobacteraceae bacterium | reverse complement strand
AGCGACGCGCCCTCCGCGGAGACATTCGGCAACACGTGGCCGCGTTCGAATCGAACGTGCTCCGCGGCTAGCGGTGCTCCAAGATCGTACGCCGCGTCGAGCGGCTGAACCGGCAACACCGCGCGATCCATGGCTGCGACGATCGCACTTCCGAGTTCGCTTCCACCGTATTCGTAGCAGTAGAACCCGGCGGCGTCGCAATCTTCGTGCAGGTCGATCGAGAGGACGAACTTGCGATCGCGATTGGCGGTGAGCATCGCGCGCGCTTCGGGCGACTGCCCTCCGCGACCGAACGTGCGATTCACATCGAGGCCTTCCGCGTTCTCGCGCGTGCCGAGGCGATAGCCGCTCGGATTCGTGCAAACCCAGATGCGATAGGCGAACCGCGGATCGAGTTCCCGCTTCTCGACGAGTTCGAGCAGCGCCCACGGACCCGCCGGCTCGTCGCCGTGGACGCCGGCCGCGAGCGCGATCGCCGGCTGGGTCGCGTCGCCGAATTCGGCGCAGAGCAGCGTTCGCGGTGCGCCCACGCAGGCGACTTCGCGAACGGCGACGCCGTGACTCGCGCGCAGCGCCTTCCAGCGCGTTTCAAGGGCGTCATAACTCATAGCTCTAACGTTCGACGTATGAAGATCCAAATCGGCGTTATGGGGTCGGCGGGCGGGACGATCTCCGAAACGGCGCTCGGACTCGCGAATCGCCTCGGGCGGCGCATTGCCGAGCGCGACTGCACGATCGTGACCGGCGCCTGCCCCGGTCTCCCGCACGCCGCCGTCGTCGGCGCTAGCGCGGCCGGCGGCATCAGCCTCGGCGTCTCGCCGGCGCTCTCGCAAGAAGAACACGTGAACGTGTACAACTCGCCGCTCGAGCCGTACACGACGATGGTCTTTACCGGGTCGGGCTTGATGGGCCGCGAAACGCACAACATTCACAGCTCCGACTTCGTGCTCTTCGTGGGCGGCCGCAGCGGCACGCTGGGCGAGTTCTGCATCGCGTACGACGAAGGCAAGTTGATCGGCATCCTCACCAACTCCGGCGGCATTTCAAACGAGTTTCAAGCCATCGCCGCGATGGTACACAAGGACACCGGCTCGACGATCGTGGCCGACGACGATCCCGAGACCCTGGTCGACCGCTGTCTCACGACCTATCGGACGAATCAGCTGCCGACCGCCAAGGCCTACGACCGCAACGTCACTCCCGCGCCCGAGGCGCGACACAGTACGCAGGAGACACGTGGCTGAACTCACATTCGTCGGCGCCGCCGGCACCGTCACCGGCAGCAAGCATCTGCTCACCACCAACGGCCGCCATCTTTTTATCGATTGCGGCCTCTTTCAAGGCGCGGCCGACGTCACCGCGCTGAACAGCATTCCGATGCCGGTCGAACCCCGCGCGATCGAGGCAGTGATCGTCACGCACGGACACATCGACCACGTCGGCTATCTCCCGAAGCTCGTTAAAGACGGCTTCGCCGGTGCCGTTTATTGCACGCCCGCGACCGCCGCGCTAATGCAGATCGTGCTCGACGACGCCGCTAACCTGCAGGCGCACCTCGCGAAACGCGGATTCGATCGCGAGAAACACGCGCCGCCGGCGTTTTACGATGAAGCCAACGTGATCGCAACCATGAAACTCGTACGCGCGATCCCGCCCGAGACAGACTTCTCCGTCTGCGGCGCCACGGCTCGATTCCACAATGCCGGACACATCATCGGCTCGGCATTCGTGGTGCTGCAACTCGAAGGGAAGCGGGTGCTCTTTTCGGGCGACGTCGGCCGTTACGGACGCGCGCTGTTGAACGACCCGTCGCCGATCGGTGCGGTCGATACGCTGCTCTGCGAATCGACCTATGCGGATCGCGTTCATCCGCCCGATGCGCTCGACCAACTGCGCGGCGTGTTGCTCGCGGGCGTGAAACGCGGCGGAGCGATCGTGATTCCCGCGTTTGCCGTGGAGCGCTCGCAAGACATCCTGCTCTCGATTGGTGAGATTCAGACGCAGGAGCCGTCGATCGCCGGCGTACCGGTCTTTCTCGATAGCCCGATGGCATCGAAGGTCGACGATCTTTTCGAGCGATTCCCGGAGGCGCACAAGCCGATTCCCAACGACAGCGCGGCCACGCCGTTTGGTTGTCGCAATTTAACCGTTGCGGTTTCGACCGACCAATCGAAAGCGATCAACGAGGTCTCGGGACCGCACATCATCATCTCGGCCAGCGGCATGGCCTCGGGCGGCCGCGTGCTCCATCACCTGCACAAGAACATTCCGAGCCCGAATGCGACGATCTTGTTCGTGGGATATCAAGGCGTCGGCACGCTCGGTTTCTACATGACTCACGGCGCGAAGACCGTTCGGATCTACGGCGACACGCTCGACGTGAATGCCGACGTCGTGCAGATCGAAGGCTACAGCGCGCACGCGGATCGCAACGAGATCACGCAATGGCTCTCGACCTGCACGACTAAGCCGCATCTTTACGCGATCCACGGCGAACCCGCATCGGCGCAAGCGCTCGTCCAACTCGCGCAAACGCACTTCGGCTGGCAAGCCGATCCCGGCGAACGCGGCAAAACCGTCACGCTATAAGGGTAAGGTTGTCGAACCATCGTCCGTTCGACAGCGGTGGGTCCGTACGTTGTCATGGTGAGCTTGTCGAACCATCGTCGTTTAACAGGCTCCGTCCTTCGACAAGCTCAGGATGACAAAACAAAAAAGCAGAGCGGTGCCCTTGTCGAAGGATGAGCTTGTCGAACCTGCGGCGGGGGGTTAGGCTTCGATGAAGGGGTCGGTTATTGATTCGCGGGCGGTGCGTGGGGGGAAGGTGCCTTCGGGGTTGTGGGCTAGCCAGTCTTTGGCGCGAATCGCGAGATACTCGAAGTCGTGGTATTGCACGTTGCCGCGTTCGCGACGCATGAGCGCGACGACGGGAGTGAGCGCGCTCCAATAGTAGACGATCAATCGGCCGAAAAGGTCCATGAAGATTTTCTCGGAGACCAGCCTGTTCTTGAGCAGTCCTCCCATCGTATTGAACCAGTTGCACGCGTCGAGTTCCAAGTGCACGCGCGAGTCTACGAAACCGCGCGTCTCGAGTTCGCTGCGGTATTGCGTCTCCTTCAGCCGCGCCGGCAGATCCGTTTGAACGAAGCGGAGCGCGTTCTGGATCGGCTCGCTGCGGAAATCGCGCTCGAGCGAGAGAATCGCATCGAGTTGATTACCGGCGCTCATGTGCCGCAGTTGGATCAAGGCGGCCACGGCGCTCGCGGCGATCACCACGAACGTTCCCATGGTCGCGATCGTGTTGA
>DATBTN010000015.1 GCA_036559195.1 Candidatus Baltobacteraceae bacterium | reverse complement strand
CCCGGGATCGATCACGGCGGCGCCCTGATAGCAGACGACCGGCGCGTCGAGTTTGAGCCGGCGCGCGTAGGGCAGCGCCGAACGGTACATCCGGCCGGTGACGAGCGCGCCGCGAACGCCGCGCCGCTGCATTTGCGCGATGGCTTCGACGACGCGCGGATGTACGATCAGGTCGCGGCCGATCAGCGTCCCGTCGATATCGAGCGCGACTAAGCGCGGTTTGGTAACGGTTTTCAAGGGCCGCCCTCGCGAACGTTGCCTTGACCGAAGATGCGCTCCAGTTCGCCGCGCGCGCGATAGTCGCCGGCGATGCCGCGCGGCAGACGCTGCGATCGGGTTCCCGCGTGCGCGACGACGGGTACGACGCCCGGCCATTCGTCGAGCAACGCGGCGAGGCGATCGACCTGTTCGCGGCGGCCGACCGTCACGTGCCAGCCGAGCGGCTGCGGTACGTGCGGCGGTCGCTCGAACGGCGAGACCTCGTTGGCGCTGACCGAAAGCTCGACGGGCGCTTCTTCGCCGCCGTTGGATCCCGGCCGCTCGCGCATGCGCAGCCGCCCCTTGACGATCAAAATGCGATCCGGTTCGAAGTACCCTTGCACCTGCGGATAAATCTTCGAAAACACCACCACGTCGACGCTGCCGGTCGTATCCTCGATGGTCGCGATGAGAATCTGCGCTCCGGCCTTGGTGAGCGTCCGGCGCGCCGCGGTGACCATTCCGGCCACGGTAACGAACGACTCGTCGTCGCGCGCCCGCAGATCCTTCACGGCGATGGCGCCCGTCCGTGCGAGCGCTTCGGTCACGTCGGCGAGCGGGTGTCCCGAAACGAAGATGCCGAGCGTCTCTTTCTCCCATTGCAGCATCTGCATCGTCGAAGGCGCCGAGACGATCGGCAGCGTCGGCGTCAGGCCCGCCATCACCGCCGGTGCGTCGCCGAAGAGCGAAACCTGTCCGCGCTGCGCGTCGCGCGACTCCGCCGCCGCGATATCCATCGCCGTGTCCACCGCCTCGAGTTTTTGCGCGCGGTTGCCCGGCAGCCCGTCGAGGGCGCCGCATTTCGCGAGCGCCTCGAAGACGCGGCGGTTCACCTGTTTGGTATCGACGCGCTTCGCGAGTTCGAAGAGATCGGCAAACTTCCCGGCTCGATCGCGAGCCTGGAGCATGAGCGCAACGGCGCCCTCGCCCACGCCCTTGACCGCCGAGAGGCCGAATCGAATCTGATCGTCGACGACGGCAAAGTCCGTCAGCGACTCGTTGATATCCGGCGGCAGCACGGCGATGCCGAGCTTCTTCGCCTCGTCGACGTACTCCACGAGTTTATCGGTCTTGTCCTTGACCGAACTCATCAGCGCCGCAAAGTACTGTAGCGGATGGTTGGCTTTCAAATACGCGGTTTGATACGCAATCCAGCCGTATGCCGCCGCATGCGACTTATTGAACCCGTACCCGGCGAAGGGCTCGACGAACGCGAAAATATCGCCCGCGAGTTTCTCCTCGATGCCCGAGTGTTCGCGCGCTCCCGTGATGAATTTTTCGCGGTACGCGGGGATCTTCTCTTTCTGCTTCTTCCCCATGACTTTGCGAAGCTCGTCGGCTTGCCCCATCGAGAAACCGGCGACGTCCCGCGCGATCTGCATGACCTGCTCCTGGTAGCACGCGATACCGTACGTATCGCCGAGGATCGCCACCAGTTTGGGATGCAGATACGTCGGCTGCGTTCGCCCGTGCTTGTTGCTGATGTACTGCGGAATCCACTCCATCGGACCGGGCCGATAGAGCGCGACGAGCGCGATGATGTCGTTGAGATCGGACGGGCGCAGCTCCGCGCAGACGCGCACCATACCTTCGGACTCGAGTTGAAAGACGCCCATCGTATCGCCGCGTGAGAGCATCTCGAACGTGCGCGTATCGTCGTCGGGAATCTTGGAGATATCGAACTCGGAATGGGTCGTACGCCGAATCTCGTCGACCGCATTCTTCATCACGGTCAGATTGCGCAGGCCCAAGAAGTCCATCTTGAGCAAACCGATCTTTTCGACCCAGACCATATCGTATTGCGTATTGATGCCCGCATCGCTCTTGGCCAGCGGCGCGTATTCGACGAGCGGCCCGGCCGAAATGACGACGCCGGCCGCGTGGGTGCCCGCGTTGCGCGTCAGTCCCTCGATGGCCTTGGCCGTGTCGAGCAGCTTGCGAATCTCCGGCGACTGCGCGTAGAGCAGCTTCAAATCGGGAATTTGATCGAGCGCGTCGCCGATCGAAAGCCCGGTCGGACCGGAGGGGATCATCTTCGCGACGCGATCCACGTCGGGCAGCGGCACGCCCAGCGCGCGCCCCGCGTCGCGAATGGCGGCTCGTGCCGCCATCGTGCCGAACGTCACGATTTGGGCGACGCGTTCCTTGCCGTACTTGTCGGTGACGTATTGGATCACTTCGTCGCGCCGCTCGACGCAAAAATCCGTATCGATATCGGGCATCGAGATACGTTCGGGGTTCAAGAAACGCTCGAAAATCAGCTTGAACTTGATCGGATCGAGATCGGTGATCTTCAAGCTGTAGGCGACGAGCGATCCGACGGCGGAGCCGCGCCCCGGCCCGACCGGGATGTCGTTGTCGCGAGCGTATTTGATGAAATCCCACACGATCAAAAAGTACGATGCGAAACCCATCGTCGTGATGACCGAAATCTCGTACTCCAGCCGCTCGCGCAATGCCGCGTCGTCGCGCGCGCGCTCCACCCCGTAACGCTCGATCAGACCGGCCTCGCAGAGATCCCGCAGATACGACTCGGCGGTCTTCTCTTCGCTCGCGTCGTGCTGCGGAACGGGAAACGCCGGCAGGTGAAAGATCTTTTCCGGGATCCGAATATCGATGCGCTTGGCGATCTCGACCGTGTTGTCGCACGCCTCGGGCAGGTCTTTCCAGAGTTCGCGCATCTCCTCGTTGGATTTCACGTAGAACTGATCGGAGTAGAACTTCATCCGGCTCGTATCCGAAACCGTCTTCCCGGTTCCGATGCAGAGGAGCACGTCGTGAGCGGGTGCGTCGCGCTGTTCGAGATAGTGCGAATCGTTGGTTGCGACGATCGGTATCTGCAGCTCGCGCGCGATCTTGATCAGACCGGTATTGATCGCTTCTTCTTCGGGCATGCCATGACGCATGACCTCGATATAGAAGCGGTCGCCGAAGATCTGCCGATAGGTTTTTGCGGCGGCGAGCGACGTCGCGTAATCGTTCTTGAGCAACGGCGCCGCGACGAGCCCCGACATGCAGCCCGAGAGCACGATCAGCCCTTCGTTGTGCTTGGCGAGCAGATCGAGATCGATCCGCGGCTTGTAATAGTAGCCCTCGAGGAAGCCCTTCGAGATCAGCGCCGTCAGGTTCCGGTAGCCGACCAAGTCGGCGGCCAGAAGCGTGACGTGGGCCTCGTCGCGTACGGTGCGGTCGAGGCGGCCGCGCGGAGCGATATAGGCTTCGCAGCCGATGATCGGCGTAAGTTTGAAATCGCGCGCCGAGTAATAGAACTCCATAGCGCCGTACATGACGCCGTGGTCGGTGAGGGCCACCGCGGGGCTGCCGTCTTCGGCCGAGCGGCGACAGAGCTTGTCGACGCGACAGGCTCCGTCCAGCAGCGAGTATTCACTGTGTACGTGGAGATGGACGAACTGCTCACTCACCGGACGGGTACGACCTCGACTGCTGGCCCGAAGGAACTACTAAAGACCGTGCCACTAAAGAAAACGGCCGGTTACGACGTTACAGTAAAGGTGGGCTCGAACCTGTCCGGCGAGGAGGACTCGACGACGCAACACGCCCGAGCGGCCGACCTCCAGGCGGAGATCGAACGGCTGAGGTCTCGCCTCGCTACGAGCGAGGCCGAACGCGACGAATACGCCAAGCGCAACGCCGAACTCTTCGTCCTGCAGCAAGTCTTTTCGACGATCAACTCCACGCTCGAAATCGACGACATCCTCTCGATGGTCTTACGCGGCGTGTGCGAGGCGCTCAAATTCAAGCGCGTTATTCTCTTCGACGTCCTCGACGACGGCAGCATCGTGCGCCGTCTCGAGGGTGACGGCGCCGGTTGCGTGCTGCATTCGGCCGACCATCTCGATTTTCGCGCCGTTTCAACCTTGCACGAAATCGCTATGGGTTCGGTGCAAGTTGCTTTCGGCAGCTGCGACGATCTCGACAAACCGCTACACGATACCAATGGGTTGTACTGCATAGCGCCGCTCGTCGCCCGCGACGTCGTGCGCGGCATGCTCTACGTCGACGGTCCGCCGTCGGAGGTCGTAAGCGAGAATCAGCTTCACGTGCTGCTCGACTTCGCGGCGCAGGCCGCGATCGCGGTGGAGAACGCGCGCTTGTACGAGGAGACCCGCCGCCTGCTCGAGGAGACGCAGCGCCTGGCGCTTACCGACACGCTGACCGGCATTCCAAATCGGCGCGCGCTCGACGAGATGCTCGAGCGGGAGCTGCACAATGCCGAGCGCTACGACACGCCCTTCGCCTTTGCCATCTTCGATCTCGACGACCTCAAGAAGATCAACGACTCGGGCGGCCACAGCTTAGGCGACCTGGCGCTCAAACGGTTCGCCAACGTGCTCAAGAAGTCGGCCCGTAAGGGCGACATTATCGCGCGCTATGCCGGCGACGAATTCGTCCACGTCATCAGCAAGGCCACGCGCGAGCAGGCCCGGCGAGCGGTCGAACGCGTCCAAAATGCATTGCACCGAAGCGGCCTGCAATCCTCGATCGGCATCGCGATGTTTCCGACCGACGGCATCAACGCGCAAACGCTTTTTTTCGCCGCCGACGAAGCGCTTTACGTCGCCAAACAGGCCGGCAAGAACCGCTACCAGTTTTACGTTCGCGCGGGCGGCCTCGCCGCCGCCCAGGCCGAGGCCTAATCGCGCGATCCGCCTGCTTGCCTGAATCCGTGCCACTAAGGTCGTGGGGCCTCGCCTCGCTCGGGTAGTATAAAGAAGCAAAGCTTTTCACCACTCGGGAAAGGTCGGAATTTGATCAACCACGACGTAGTCGTCATCGGCGGCGGCTTGGCCGGAATGCGCGCCGCCGTGGAAGCGGCCGAGCGCGGTGCGGACGTTGCAGTCGTCAGCAAGATGCATCCGGTTCGCAGTCACTCCGGTGCGGCCCAGGGCGGAATCAACGCCGCCCTCGGTAATCGTGAGGACGACGCCCCCGAAAACCACGCCTTCGATACCGCGAAGGGTTCCGACTATTTGGGCGACCAGAGCGCGATCGAAGCGATGTGCGAAGACGCACCCAATCAGATCATCTGGCTCGAACATCGCGGCTGCATCTTCTCCCGCATGCCCGACGGGCGGATCGCCCAGCGCCCCTTCGGCGGAGCCGGATCGCCGCGCACCTGCTATTCGGCGGACGTCACGGGACTGGTCATCCTCCACACGTTGTGGGAACAGCTCGAACGATTTAATATCAAGGTATACGAGGAGTACTTCGCCACCGGCCTTTGCATCGAAGACGGCATCGGCACGGGCCTGGTAGCCTACAATATGCGTAACGGCGAGCTCGAATTGATCAATGCCAAGGCGACGATCTTCGCAACCGGCGGGGCGGGACGCATGTACCTCAAAACCACCAACGGCTACGCATCGACGGCCGACGGCATGGGCATTGCGTTTCAAGCGGGCATCCCGCTGATGGACATGGAGTTCATGCAGTTCCATCCGACGACGCTCAAAGAAAACGGCGTGCTTATGACCGAAGGCGCGCGCGGCGAGGGCGGCCATCTGCTCAACGCCGCCGGCGAGCGCTTCATGTTTAAGTACGCTCCGAATAAGGGCGAGTTGGCCTCGCGCGACGTCGTTTCGCGCGCGGAGTGGACCGAGATTCTCGAAGGACGCGGCATCGACGGCTGCGTGCTTCTCGATATCCGCCACCTCGGCCGCGAAAAGATTCTCGAACGACTGCCCCAGATTCGCGAACTCGCGATGGACGCGACCGGCAAGGACGCGATCGACGAGCCGATTCCGATTCTTCCCGGCGCGCACTATACGATGGGCGGCATCGAGACCGACAAGTGGGGCGCCACGCGCGTTCCCGGCGTCTATGCGGCCGGCGAAACCGCGTGCGCGAGCGTTCACGGTGCCAACCGCTTGGGCGGCAACTCGCTGCTCGAGACGATCGTCTACGGCGCCCGCGCCGCCCGGCACGCCGTCGACTACATCAAAGGAGTCGGCACGGTCAAGCCGTCGGTGCGCACGCTCAAAGAGCAGCAGGACAAGATCGACCGCCTGCTCTCGCGCAACTCCGGCGAACGCGGCCCGGCGTTGCGCCACGCGATGAATAAGACGATGAGCGAGAACACCTTCATCTTCCGCGACCAAAAAGGGCTGCAGACGGCGGTCGACGAGTTGCGGCGCGTACGCAAGGCATTCGACGAGACGTGTTACGTCATGGACAAGTCCAAGACGTTCAACACCGATCTCGTGAACACGCTCGAGACCGACTTCCTCATCGACGCCGCGCAGTGCCTCGCCAAGGGCGCGCTCGAACGGACCGAGTCGCGCGGCGCGCAGTCGCGAACCGACTTCCCCGAACGCAACGACGAGCAGTGGATGAAACACACCCTCGCTTGGCGCAATAACGGCGACGATCCCAAACTCGACTACTCGCGCGCGGTCGAAATCACCAAGTGGCAGCCGACTGTGAGATCCTACTAATTATGGCGCAGATCAAACTCGACATCTTCCGCTTCGACGAAGCCGTCGATACCATTCCGCATCGCGACATCGTCAGCATCGAAGCGCCGGAGAACATCACCGTCCTCGACGCGCTCGAAGAGGCCAAGGCGCAGGTCGACGGGTCGATCAGCTTCCGCCGCTCGTGCCGTTCGGCGATCTGCGGGTCGTGTTCGATGAACATTAACGGCGTGACGGGCCTTGCGTGTAAGACCAACTGCAAGGACGTCGTAACGAAGGAAGGCACGATCAAAGTCGATCCGATGCCGAACTTCCAGCCGATGAAGGACATGGTCGTGCACATGGACCCGTTTTGGGACAAGTACACGCGCCTCAAGCCCTATCTGCAGCCGCAGGATAGCGATGCCGATCACGCGACCGAGCGTCGCGTCAGCCCCGAGGACATGCGCAAGCTCGTGGACGTGGCCAACTGCGTGATGTGCGCGACCTGCTACGCCCTCTGCCCGGTCGTCAGCGTCGATCCGTCGTTTGCCGGACCGGCCGCGATCGCATACGCGTATCGCTTTATCGAAGACGTCCGCGACGGCCAGCGTAAAGAGCGCATCGCGCAGATCAGCGAAGATTACTTGTGGCTGTGCGCGCACTGCTACGCGTGCTCGTACTGCCCCAAACATGTCGATCCCCACGATCGCATCGTCGACGTCAAGCGCGCCGCCATCAACGATCGCGTCATGCTCAACGAGCGCGGGCCGCGCCACGCGCTTACGACGAACAAGACCATCAAAAAAACCGGCATGCTCGCCGAGACCGAACTCATCCAAGGCACCGTCGGCCGCTTCAATATCATCGGATTGTTGAAAGTCGCACCGCTCGGCCTGCGCATGGCATCGAAGGGGAAACTGCCGCCGCCGTTCCTCAAACCGATTCCGAAAGTCGATGAAGTCCGAACCATATTTGAAGCCTTGGAGGTCCCGGTAAGCTAATGTCCACCTCGCTATTACCCGAAGACCGCGCGACGGATTCGCACAAACGCACGCACAGCAAAGATACGAAGCGGTACGGCTTCTTCCCGGGCTGCGTGGCCAAGGAATCGTGCAAGGAACTTTTCAACTCGACGATGCTGCTCGCCGACAAACTCGGCATCGAGCTCATCGAACTGACCGCGGCTTCGTGCTGCGGCGCGTCGGTCGTGAACGATACCAACCGCGACGTGGCGCGAGTGCTCAACGCCCGCACCTACGCGCAGGCCGAAGCGCTGGGTCTCGACGACGTCATCACGATTTGCTCCACCTGCACGGGGCACATGCGCGCCGCGAACAAAGAGCTGCTCGAGAGCGAGGAGCACATGCTCCAAGCCAACGGCATCCTCGGGAAATTCGGCGCCAAATACAACGGCAACGTCACCGTCCGTCATCTGCTGTGGCTGCTCATCGACGACATCGGTCTCGACAACCTGCGCAAGATGGTCGTGCGTCCCCTTAACGGTCTAAAGGTCGCGCCGTTCTACGGCTGTCACATCATTCGTCCGGAGAAAGTCAACGGCTGGGAGTCGGCCCGCAACCCGCACTCGCTCGAAGACGTGATCGAGGCCATCGGCGGCGAAGCCATCGATTACGCCGGCAAAACGCGCTGCTGCGGATTCCACATCCAGTTAGAAAAAGACGGCGTCGCGCCCTCGATGGTCGGACAAAACATGCGCATGGCCAAAGAGCACGGCGCCGAAGCGGTGATCACGCCGTGCCCGCTCTGCCACCTCGCGCTCGACGGCTACCAGCAGGACGCCGCCGCCCGTTGGGGTCGCACGGATCTGCCGACGTTCCATCTCCCGCAACTCGTCGCGTTCGCGCTCGGCGT
>DATBTN010000014.1 GCA_036559195.1 Candidatus Baltobacteraceae bacterium | reverse complement strand
TGCGAGAGCGTCTGCGAAACGATGACGCCGACGGGCACGAGCACGCTCTCGCGCGCGACCGCAAACGCGACGCAGGCAACGACGCTAAACGCCAGCAGAAACGGGCCGCGCCCGCTCGTGGTTAACGCGATCGCGAGATCGGTCGCATGGCCGCGCACGCCGGCGCCGAGCAGTTCGAGCCGGCTCGCCGGCCGGATGGAAACGGCGATTCCAAGAGCGATAAAGAGTAGGAAAAAACTCGCCGCCAGCGCCCATAGGCGGTCCTCAAACGGCACGTTAGATGCCCTCGGGAAAACTCGCTGGAACCATCACGCGCAGCGCCTTCGGGGCGACCGAAAACGTAATCGGTGTATCGCAAAGAGCGTCGCCGTCGATACTTACCGGTTGGTGCGTACCTTTGGTTTTCACCGTGATCTTCTTTGCGTAAAACGTATGCGCGTCGCGCAGGTCGGCCTGTTGGCCCCGCAGCAGCGCGAAATAGGTGCGCACGATATCCATGCGCGTCGTGCCGCTCGTGGCGAAGAACGCCAGCGTGCCGTTTACGGGCGTTTGATCCGGCGCGATCGGCTCGTGCCCGTAATACCGGCCGTTCACCACGATGATCTGATGGGTTTCGAGTTCGAGAACGTTGCTTTTCCAAGACACTTTCGCCGTAAACGGTTTGTGCGCGAGCATCGGTCCGATGCCGGCTACGCCGTAAGCGATGGGTCCGAGCACGGCTTTGAGCCCGTGCGGCGTTTCTTCGGCGATCTCCGAGGATAAACCGATGGTCGCGAAATTCGCGAAGTACTTATCGTCGGCTTTGCCGAGATCGACTTCGGCGACTTTACCGTTGGCGATGACGTCGACCGCCGCTTCGATTTCGCCCGCGATGCCGAGGCTCATCGCGAAGCTGTTTCCGGTGCCGGCCGGGAGTACGCCGAGTACGGCGTCGGTGTGCGCGAAATATCCGACCACCGAGGTTTGACTGCCGTCACCGCCGGCCACGCAGATCAGTTTGTGCCCGGATTTGATCGCCTCGCGGACCCGCTTGCGCATCTGTTTTTTATCCGGAACCGGATGGGCTTCGACCACGCGCAATCCCTTCTCCGTGAGGAGACCCTTCGCGCGTTCGAAATCCTCCGCACCATGACGCGCATGGAGGCTGGCGATAAGAACGACATCTTGCATGGGGAGCCTATTCCCCCGCGCGTCGCCGCCTAAGCAAGCCGGGAGCGGCCTAGCCAAGTACCCGCGCCCATCGCCGCTCGGACATTAAGGTTTTTGGGACGGAAATTGTGTCGGAGATATTGACAAGGTGTGGTAAAAAATACCTACGGCCGTTCTCAAACCCTTACAGCACGGCCGTTATATCGCTAACTTGAGCTGGAGTCAGGGTGTGACATTGAACGGACAAGGACCGTCCGGGCTCGCCGACCTCTCCGCGGTTTTGTTAGAACCGGAGGCGTTTCGGCGCGTGCCGCGCCACCTCGCGATGCGGCACGACGTGCTCTCGATCGCGAGCGATGGAAACGTATTAACGATCGCGGTTCCCGATCTTGAGGATCAGGAGGCCCTCGATCGCGTCAGACTCGCGACGGGTATGCACGTGCGGGCGTTGCGCGCCCCGCGCGACGCGATCCGCGCGAAACTGGCCGAAGCCTATGATGCGGAAGGGCAGGACGAAGCGCCGGCGGTGCGGGCCCTCGAGCGAATGCACGAGCGGGCAATTCGCGCGAACGCAAGCGACGTGCACATCGAACCGATCCGTGGCGGCGGCCGAATTCGGGAGCGTCTCGATGGCATCTTGCACGAAGTGCAGCGCCTCCCGGAGGAACTCTTCACTCACGTTGTCTCGCGGGTCAAATTGCTCGCGGGAATGGACATTGCCGACAAGCGGGCACCGCAAGACGGCCGGTACACCATCGACATCGAGAATCGGGCGATCGATGCGAGGGTTAGTTCGATGCCGACGGTCTTCGGCGAGAAACTCGTCGTGCGATTGCTGGATCACCAGACGCGGATTCCAAGTCTGGAGAGCTTGGGGATGCCCGCGCGAACGTTGGAGCGCTATCGCCGCCTGGTTCACGCTCCTCACGGCTTCGTCGTCGTCTGCGGTCCCACGGGCAGCGGCAAGACGACGACGCTCTATGCGACTCTGGCAGAGCGCAACATCGACGCGCAAAATCTGTGCAGCGTCGAGGACCCGGTGGAGGTTCGCATTCCCGGCGTGGCCCAAGTGCAGGTCAACGCGCGAGCCGGCGTTACGTTTGCCTCGGCGCTGCGCGGCTTCTTGCGTCAAGATCCCAACGTCATCATGGTAGGTGAGATGCGCGATGCCGAAACGGCTTCCACCGCCGTATCGGCGGCGCTGAGCGGGTCGCTCGTTCTAACGACGCTGCACAGCAACGACGCACCGCGCACGCTCGAACGGCTGCTGGAACTCGGCATCACTCGCCATTCGATCGCGGCCGGCCTGACGGCGATCGTCGCGCAACGATTGGTGCGCCGTCTTTGTTCCGAATGTCGATCGATGCGCCCGATCGACTCAAACGCGGCGATCGAATTCGGCGTAGCCGATACGAGTCTCGTCTACTTCGGGCGTGGATGCGGCAGTTGTAACGGAACCGGCTATTGCGGCCGAACGGGCATCTTCGAATTTATCTTCGCCAACGACGCTCTACGCGACGCCATAGCGCGGGGCGCATCCAGCGTGCAGATCGCCGCTATCGCCCGCGAAACCGGCTACGAGCCGCTGCTCGCCGACGGCGTGAGGCGAGCGCTTGCGGGAGAGACGAGTTTCGACGAGCTCCGTCGCGTTCTCACGATCGAAACCGAATCGTGAGCGCGGCTCTTGCGGAAGTCCGCGTCGATGAGGTCTTGCGACTCGCGCGCCTGCGCAACGCGTCGGACGTTCACATCGCACCAAGCTATAGACCGGTGCTGCGCGTCGATGGGAGCCTCGAAACGCAGACGACGATGGCGCCGACGGCCGGCGAAGTCGAACGGATCGCCAACGCACTCCTGGATGCGTACGCAGCGAAACGGCTGGCGCGAACCGGGGACGCGACGGCGACCTATCGGGACGCAGAGTCCGGCTCCTTTCGCGTTCACGCCTATCGCACGGCCGGCGGCATAGCTTTGGCGATTCGCGCACTCGCGCAGAGCGTGCCGTCTCTCGAAACGCTGCAGCTCTCCCCAGCCGTAGGGGCCTTTGGCGAGCGGGCGAACGGCCTCGTGCTCTTCGCTGGTCCCACCGGCAGCGGGAAGTCGACCGTGCTCGCCGCGCTCGTAGATGCGATAAACCGGAACGAGTCGCGACACATCGTTACGATTGAAGATCCCGTCGAGTACGAACATCGATCCATGCGCTCGATCGTGAGCCAGCGCGAGGTCGGCCGCGACGTCGTTTCGTTTTCGGCCGCGATCCACGGAGCGCTGCGAAGCGATCCAGACGTGATCATGGTGGGGGAGATGCGCGAGTCCGATACGATGCATGCGGCGCTCACCGCCGCCGAAACCGGTCATTTGGTCTTTGCAACCCTTCACACCGCGGATGCTCCGCAAACGGTCGATCGTGTGATTAGCGCATTCAGCGGCGGCATGCAGGATCAAGTCCGGGTCGCGCTCGCACAAGTGCTGGCCGGCGTCGTCTGTCTGCGGTTGATTCCCCGATCCGATGGCCGCGGGCGCAGGGCCGCAGCCGAGGTGCTGGTCGCCACCGATGCGGTTCGCTCCCTCATACGCGAAGGCAAGACGCATCAACTGCGCAATGCGATTTCGACGGGCCGCCACGTCGGTATGCAGACGCTTGAATCGCACTTGACGGACCTCGTATTGCGGCGCGAGGTGGACATAGAAACGGCTAAGCGCTTTGCCGAGCGGCCGAATGAGGTGCGGCTCTTCGAACGAGATGCGTCCGCATGACGGGTCAGCTCTTTTACTACACCGCGAGGGATGTCCGCGGCGCGTTCGTTCGGGGGTCGGTTGAGGCGGTGAGCGACGCGACGGCACTCGCGAGTTTACGAACGCGAGCCTTGTTCGTTACGTCGCTCGAGCGGGCCGGAACGGCGCGCGGCACCCTCGTGGGAGCGTTGCAGTTCGGCTCCGTCAAGCAAGCCGCGCTCGTCGCATTCTTTCGTTCGTTTGCGACGCTGCTTTCGGCCGGCGTTGCGATGCGGCGGTCGCTCGAGGTGACGATCGAGCAGGGAACGGATGCACGGCTCGGCGAGGCGCTTCGCGGAATTCTTCACGACATCGAAGGCGGCAATACGTTGAGCGATGCGATGGCCCGGCATCCCCGTGAATTTCATCGGCTCTACGTCGCAATGGTGCGTGCCGGAGAAGTGGGCGGCGTGCTCGACGAGGTCCTCGAGTGGCTGGCTGCCTTTCTCGAGCGCGATCGCAGCCTTCGCAAGCGCGTGGCCGCATCGCTGGCCTATCCTGCAGTAGTGGCCCTTACGGCGTGTTCGCTCGTGGTGTTCTTGCTGACATCGGTCGTGCCCATGTTTGAAAATATGTACCAGCAGATGCACGTCGCGCTGCCGCCGATTACATCGTTTCTGATTCATCTGGGCGCGGCGCTTCGAAGCGCAAAGCTCTGGGCAGCCGTCGGGGTCGTCGCGATAAGCGGGCTCGTCTGCTGCACCCGGTTTCGGAAGGCGCTTGCCTCGGCGCGCGCACTCGGCGCGGCGCGACTCCGGGTTCCCGTTCTCGGAGCTATCGCGCGCAAGGCCACGCTGGCGCGAATGGCTCGCATGCTCGGGATTCTTCTGCGATCCGGGGTGGGGCTGGTTGCGGCTCTCGACGTGGTCGCGGGCGTCGTTGGAAACGTGATCTACGAAGAACATCTCGCGCTCGTAGGCGTGGCTCTGGCACATGGCGACACGCTAGCGGCTCCGCTGGCAACCAGCCGCCTTTACGATCCCTTGTTCGTGCAAATGATTCGCGTTGGCGAGGAGACCGGCGCGCTCGATTCGATGCTCGCTCGGGTTGCAGAGTACTACGAGACGGACGTAGAGGCCGCACTCGGCGCACTCGGTTCGATTCTCGAACCCGTCACGATCGTGCTCCTCGGCGGCATCGTGGGATTCATCGTTTCGGCCATCTTTATTCCACTCTATACGCTGATTGGGAATATTAAATGATTGCAATAGATGCGGCACTTCGATTTTGGATCGGAGAGCGCTCGCCGGAAAATCGCGACCGCCTCGTCGCTCAATATCGTTACCTCTGCGTGCGCGCGGCCCGCAAGTTCTATCGGCCGGGCGTGGAGCGCGCGGATCTCGAACAGGTTGCGGCAATCGGGCTGCTCAAGGCTTGCGATCGCTACGACTCGCGCCAAGCGACGCCGTTCGAAGCGTTTGCGTGGCTCTTCGTGCTCGGCGAACTCATGCACTACGTTCGCGACTATGAGCGGATGGTGCGGCCGCCGCGGCGACTGCGATCGCTCGAGCGTCGTTGGCAAGAAGCGTACGACGCCTTAACCGTCGAGCTTGGACGCGAGCCGCGGGGCTGCGAACTCGCCGAGCGGATGGACGTCACTGCCGAGACGCTGGAAGAGGTGCGCGCGTACCGCGAGCGCGCGGTTCCGACGCCGCTTCACGATCTCCATCCGCGCCAACTGCGGCCGGCGGCCTATACGATGGACGATCGTGAGGATCGCCTCATGCTCGAGCACGCGCTGGAACGGCTCACTCCGACCGAACGGACCATCATCTTGGCCCACTACGCTCGCGGCTATAGCCAGTTGGAGGTTGCGCGCCGGCTCGGCTATTCGCAACGGCACATTTCTCGCTTGCATGCGCGGGCGTTAAAGAAGATGCAACCGGTGTGGGTCCAGAAAACGCAACCTGCGGGCACTTCCGTCGACGTAGCGGCAATCGTCGACGGGAGTACGTCATGAAGAATCAGCGCGGATTTACGCTTATAGAAATGATGGTCGTCGTGGCGATCATCGCCATCCTCGCAGCGCTGCTGATTCCGAATTTTTCACGTGCGAGGGCGCAAGCCCAAACGGCGACGTGCATATCGAACCTCAAGACGATTGGCACGGCGCTCGAGTTGTACTATACAGATCATCAGTACTACCCGACCGCGACAACGCAGGCGATCGACAAAACCTACCTGCAGGCAACGGGCAGTCCGCTCAACGGATACCTCAATCAAGTTCCGGTGGATCCGGCCGCCGGCGGGTCCGGCAGTTACGAATACTCGACGCAGAGCACGACGGCGAACAATGGCGTAGCCGGGTATCAGATCTGGTGTCCCGGCACGCACGACCCCAACACGCTGCAAAGCGTGAGTCCCGGAACGACCTCCAAATATTTGCGCTACGATAACGTGAACGGATTGAGCGCGGTTTCGGGGCAGGGTTCGTAACACCGTGTTCGATCCAATCGCCGGCGGACTGCGGGCCGTGAGTTCCCATTCTGCGCAAGCGCCCGGGTTGGTTTTGCTTGCGGGTCTGGCGTCGAGTGTCGGGCCGTGCGTCGCGCCGCGCTTTATCGCTGTCGCCGCCCTGGCCGCAAATCGGCCTCGCCGGGAGGCGCTCGGGATCTCGCTCGTGTTTATTCTCGGGTTAGCGAGCGCGTACGTCGGATTCGGCGTCGTTGCGGCACTAGTTGGACGTCTGGTAGCGATCTCTCACGCAATTTATGCGGTGGTTGGAACGGGCATGCTTCTCGGCGGCCTAATCTCGCTTTGGCGCTCGCCATCGGATTGTCTTCATTATTCACGCGCTTCGGCAGGGGCGCCATCGTTTGGCGCGACGTTCTTGCTCGGGTCATCGTTCGCACTGGTGGTTTCCCCGTGTTGCACGCCGTTGCTCGTAGGCATTCTCGCCTATACTTCCGGTCTCGGCGATCCCGGATACGGCGCGTTCTTGCTTGGCGCATTCGCGCTCGGGCATAGCGCGCCGGTACTGCTCGCTGGCGCGGGCGCCTCGGGGGTATGTTCGGCCCTGCGGCGCCCCGCGCTCCGGCAGGCAGCGAACGTGGTGAACGCCGCGCTCATGGTGGCATTGGCCGGCTATTACGCGGTCATCGCGTGACGCGGGCCAGGCGCTTTCTCGTAGCCGCCGCGAGCCTGAGTGTTGCGGCGTTGCTCTTCAGAGCGCAACTTGGGGCGGCGCTGGTCGTGCGCGGCGATGATTTCTTATATCGCAGCGACGCGCGCCAGGCGCGCACGTATTACGCGCGAGCGCTTCGATTCGATCCCGATAGCGAGAGTGCGGCAGACCGTTACGTGTTTTTCGGCCTGCAAGTGCGAACGCACGCCTCTCTCGATGCCGCGATCGGCGTTGCCTCGGCCTATTTGCGGCGCCATCCCGATGACGGCGCGATCCTGGCGGATCGCGCGCTCGCGTATCTGATCGAACGGCGTTACGACAAAGCCGAGCCGGATTTCGAACGAGCGGCGCGAGCGTCCCGCGATCCCCGATACTTCACGTTCGCCGGCTGGGCGGCCCTACGCGCCGGACGCGAGAGCGTTGCCCGGGACCTGTTCGATCGCGCGCTTACGATCGATCCTCGCTTCCGCCCGGCACGATACGCGCTGCGCGAGGTGACGTTATGATCGAGAAAATCTTGGCATGCGCGCTGAACGTTTGCGTCATCGTCGCATTCGTGCTGGCGGCCGACGACGAGGCGCGTCGTCAATCGCTGCCACTGCGATTCGGCGGGGTTGCGACCGCTGCCGCACTCGCGTTCGGATCGATCGGGGGAGCGCTGCTCGCAAACGCCGGCGCCGCTTGGGAAAAGGCCGGAATTACGGTAGGTCTCGCGGCGGCGATCGTGTGCGCCGTAACCGACGCGCAAACTGGGTACGTTTTCGATCGGGTAACCAGGCCGGCCCTCATTGCGATTGTCGCATGCGCCGCAATCGGCGGCACGCTCCCGGCGGCGATTGCGGGGGGCGCCAGCGGAGGAGGGATTCTGCTGGCCCTATTTGCCGCAAGCGGCGGTCGCGGAATCGGACTCGGGGACGTAAAGCTCGCCGCGTGTATCGGCGCGTCGTTGGGAGCATTCGGCGCCGCCGTTGCACTGGGAGCCGCGTTCGTGCTCGGAGGCGCATACGGGCTCTACCAACTGGCGACCGGCCGTGCATCGCGCGGAGACGCGATTCGTTTCGCGCCATACCTGACCTCGGGCATGGTACTCGCTCTGCTTCTTGGTGCGGTCGCGTGAAGAGAATCATCTCACAGCTTGGCGTCGATCTCGGGACGACGCGCCTGCGCGTGGCTCTGTCGGAAACGGACGGGTCGAAGAGCCGTATCGCGGCGGTGGCCGTGCGCGATATCGCCGCCGGCTCGTCGTCATCGGGCGAAATACCCGAACCCGACTACGTCGCCGCGCTTTTGGAAGAAACCGTCGCGGAGCTTGGAACGCGCGCACGGCGCTGCATCTGCGCGATCGGCGAGCCCGATGCGACGCTGCGCTCGATCGTGTTGCCGCCGATGACGGCGCCCGAGCGCATTCGGGTTGCCCGCTTTGAAGCGCAGCGATATGCGGCGTTTCCCCTCGACGAAGCGGCCGTTCGGATCTACCCGGCCGGCCCGCATTTGCCGGGCGTCCACGCACTGGGAATCGCGCGTGCCGCCGCCCTGGCGAGTCGGGCCGGGGTTCTCCGAGCCGCCGGCCTTAAAGCGATAGCAATGGATCACGAAGCCTGCGCCTTCGCCCGGCTTTTTGGCACGTTCGATGCCGTGGTCGACGTCGGTCATCGGCGCAGCAGCCTGCACGTGTTCGAGAGCGGAATCCCATCAACGCTGCACGTCGATTCCGGCGGAGCGGAGATAACGCGCGGTATCGAACGCGACCTTTCCATCGACGAGCGTTCGGCCGAAAAACGGAAACGAATCCTGGGTACGGTCGGCGCCGGCGAAACCGCTCGTCTCCAGTTGGCAGCGGACATCGCGTCCTTAATTGAAACGGCGCGCAACCGACGAGCTCGACTTGGACACATCGCTCTGGTCGGGAACGGGGCTCGCCTCCCCGGGCTCGCCGCCGACATCGAATCGGCGACAGGCGCGATCGTGGAACTTCCGGCTAGCGACGCGCTCCGAGGAGCCTACCCCGACGACGTGCTCCGTGCCAGCGCGCCGGATTGGAGTCTCGCAAGCGGCCTTGCGTTGTGGGGGCTTGCGGCGTGATCCAATTTGATTTCCTGCACGATCCGCGTCCGGCGTACGTGCGTCGTGTTCTCGAAATGCGCATCCCGGGTGCGGTGCAGAATGCGATACTCGGTTTGGCCGGAGCGCTCGTCGTTTTGACGGGCACGTGGGGGATCGAATCGTATCGTTTGCGCCAGGCCGACGAGGTCGAGTCGCGCTATCAAACGCGTTTCGATCGCAGCGTCATCGAGCTCGCCCGAACGAAGGTTGCTTACGATCGCTTGCAGCGAATGGTGGCTCTCGACAGCCAAATCGCAACGATCGAACGCTCCGGCAACGACGATGCGAGCCGCCTGGCCGAGATCGCCAACCGGTTGCCGCCGCACGCGTGGCTGACGTCGATTTCTCGCGACGCCGGCGGAATTGCGATCGAAGGGAGAGCGCGGGACTTCACGGTCGTCGGCCGTACGATCGGCGGACTCGCAAAGAGCGCGCTTCTGCAAAATCCCACGTTACTCGAAGCATCGAGCGTTTCGCAAGCAGATGGAGACGGCGAGATCCGCTACCGGGTGCATCTCGATGGCGTACGTCCGTGAAACCATCGATAGACGTGACGCAAAGCGCTCGGTTTGTGTGGCTCTGCGCCGGCCTCGTGTTGCTCGCAGGTTACTACCCGTTAGGCGTTCGTTACCAACGGGCGGTGGATGCTGCCGGCGAAGCGGCGCAGGGGCTCTACGAACGCGCGAGCGCAAACGAGCGAATTATCGACCAAGCGGTTCGTTTGCGGCACATCGAAAGCCGTGTTGAGACCGACATCGCGCGGGCCCGGCCGGCGCGCGCGCAAGCCGCCGGCACCGCCGCCCTCCTGGTATCCGTCGCCGAGGTCGCTGCCCGATACCACGCGCACGCCATTTCGGTTGCGCCCGCAGGCGATGCACCCCGCCCGGCATCCGACGCATCGGAGCCGCCGCCGCCGCTCGTCGGCAGCGACGTCGAGATCCGCCTGCGTGGGCGCTTTCGAGATCTCTTACATTGCATCGAGGAGCTATCGCACCACGGAGTGCTGCTCTTCATTTCAGACACGCAGCTCGCGCTCGGCAACCAGGCAGCGGATGCAGTAGGATCCACACCCGAGTTGGAGGCTACCGTTCACGCAACGCTCTACCGCCTTGCCGCCCCGCCAAGACGTTCGGAGGTTTCTGATGCTCGGCTCAATCGATGAGTGCCAACGCGCGCGGCTCGTTCGCGCCGCGGTCTTGCTTTGCGCTACCTCGCTGTTGCTCGCGCCGCTAGCCGGACAGACGTCAATCGAGATCGGCCGCGAGCGCGGTGCGTTTGGGAGCGGACTCATGGCTCCCCCGGTGCTTCCGACGCACGTGCGAGGGGAGATAGCCGTACGGCGCGACCCGTTCGTAGCGGACGTCGCGGTAAGCACGCCTCCGGCGAGCCCCCCTGGCGATCCCAATCTCCCGACTATTCCGACGACGGCTTTTGCGCTGCCGGCAAATCGCGGTGCGACGGAAATGGCCCTGCCACAGTTTGGGGTTCTCGGTTCGGGCGCGATCGTGGTGCGAGCGGTCGTGACCGGCGAGCGCTCGCGCGCGCTAATCGACGCCGACGGCACGACTCGCGTTGTCGCCGCCGGCGATACGATCGACGGTGCGAAGGTCCGGCGGATTGACGCGTTTGGCGTCGAGTTGTCGAGCGGGCAGATCTATCCACTCGAATCGGCCACGCCGTGAATCGAAGAATTCTGCTCGCACTATTTTTGGGGCTGCTGCTCGCCGCTCCGGTACGTGCGTCGCAACTGCTCAACGTGGACGTTCACGATGCCGACTTGTCTGACGTCATCGCCTTGCTGGCTTCCGAATCGGGGAAAAACCTCGTTGCCGATGCATCGCTCAAGCCCGATAAGGTCACGCTGCACCTCCACGCGGTCACGTTCGACGAAGCGCTCGACGCGATCGTGAACTCCCACGACTTGCAGGTTCGTCGCGACGGAGCCATTCTAATCGTCGGAAGCAGCGAATCGATGAACCGTCGTTACGGCGATGCAAACGATCCTCGCAGCGCGCAGACCGCCGTGCTTTCTCTCGCGCACGCTTCGCCGGACGATGTAGCCAAGGAACTTACGCATGGGCTAACGGCGGGAACCGTCATCGTTTCAGACAAACGGACGAGCGCCGTGATCGTGAGCGGCGATGCAACGACCGTGGCCCGGGCGCGCCGCTTGGTCCGCGCTTTGGACGCACCGGGATATGCTCCCGGCGGCTCCGGAGGGTTGGCTCGAGCCTACCGTTTACGCTATCTGCGACCGAGCCTCGTCGCGCCCGAACTCAAGGGCGTGTTGCCGGACGGGTCGTACGTCGCCGACGACGGGCAGAACGCGATCGTCGTTAGCGGTAATGCCGAAGTTCAAGAGAACGCGCAAAGTTTTATCAAGAGCCTCGACGTTCCAAGCCCGCAAGTGATGTTCGAGGTTCGGGTTGCCGATCTTCAACCCGTCAACGATCAAAGCGATGTCGGCTTCGAATTTGGAGGATACGATCTGAGCGGCCAGCCGATCTCCGGCGCCGCAACCTATGCGTTTGCAAAGAATTCGGTTGCGATTAATGCGCGACTCAACGCCATGGTGAGCTCGGGTCACGCGCAGATTCTCGCCACGCCGAAACTCGTCACGCTCAATAACAAAGAGGCCGACCTGCTCATCGGCCAGACGTACCCGGTGGTCTATTACGACGCCCGCTTGGGCGGCCAGCAGGTCCAGTTCGTCGACGTCGGAGTGAAGCTGCGGCTGACTCCGACGATTGGTTCCGACGGCAGCGTAACTGCGGAAATGCACCCCGAGTACAGCGCGATTCAAACCTTTGTTGGCGGCTACCCCGTACTCGCAAATCGCAAAGTCGATTCGACGCTGCGCGTAAAAGACAACGAAACGATCGTGCTCGGCGGCCTGTTACGCGACATCGATTCGGAAACGATTACCAAGCTGCCCGGCCTAGCAAACATTCCGGTCTTCGGCAAGATCTTCCAGAACAGGCAGAAGACCCACGAACGCGATGAAGTGGTATTCCTCATCACGCCGCACGTGTTGTATCCCGATACACCGCCGCCCACATCGATACGCTAAAACAGAACCCAGGCAACGGACCCGTTGCGCCGAATTGCGTCGATCATGAATGGCGACGTTCCTCGGTCACGGGGCAGGCTGTACACCCTCATCATGCTGGTCGTTGCAGTAGCCGCATGGATGTTGTGGCTCGCTACGGGCCATAATAGCCAAGCGGATTCGCTCGTCCCGCCGATCCTGTTGTCGGTTGCAGCCGCGGCGATGGCATACCGCAACCGGTCCGCGTTTGGAAGACGTTCGCAAACGATCGAGTAGGGAGGTTCGACAAGCTCCGTCCTTCGACGAGCTCCGTCCTTCGACAAGCTCAGGATGACAATGTTTTTGGCGGAGCCTTCTGCTTTGGGCGGGTTACTCTACGATGTAGACGGGGACTTTGCCGCCGACGACCGAGAGTTTTACGGTGTCGTTGCTTTTAACTTTGCCGAAGCTTACGCCGGGGCGGGCCGCGAGCGTGGTTTCGATGCCGTTGTCCATCTTGACGGTGATGTGCGCGTTATCCTGAACTTTTTCGACTTTGACCGTGTAGGTGCCGTCGGGGATAAGCGATGCGTCGACCGTGTTCGCCAGGGCGGCGATGGGGGCGAGGGTTGCGGCGAGGAGGGCGGTGATTGCCAGCGCGTTGCGCACGAACGTCAGATCCTTCCATGGATGGGAGTTGTTGGGCCGCGCGTATCGTATCGAAACCCGCGCGTTCGGCGTAAGACATAATCGTTATTTTACATAAGGTTTACAAAAGGCCGCGGCATGGCGCGAGTTTAAACCTACGTGGTGTTCAGATATCTAACGGCCGGCGAGTCGCACGGCCCGGCCCTCGTCGGAATCCTCGACGGCATCCCGGCGCGCTTGGCGCTCGATGCCGAGGCGATCAATCAAACGCTGGCGCGGCGGCAAGGCGGCTATGGCCGAGGCGGCCGCATGAAAATCGAGCGCGACGAGGTTGAGTTTCTCGCCGGCGTGCGCGGCTCGCAGACGCTGGGCTCCCCCATCGCCGTCGCCATTCGGAATCGGGATTTCGAGAACGTGCGCGCGCTGATGGATCCGCTCACCGGCGCCGGCAAACCGCTCACCAATCCGCGCCCCGGCCACGCCGACTACGCGGGTGCGCTAAAATACCGCCAGACCGACCTGCGCAATGTTCTGGAACGCGCGAGCGCGCGCGAGACGGCGATGCGCGTCTGCTTGGGCGCGATCTGCGGACAGCTGCTCGATGCGCTCGGCATCACGACGCGCTCGTACGTGCACCGCATCGGTGCGGTCGAGGCAGCCGATGTGGACGAGTTTTCGCAAGACGACGTGGAGGCGAGCGACGTGCGCTGCGCCGACCAGGCGGCGGAAGCGCGCATGATCGCGGCGATCGACGAGGCGAAGGCCGCCGGCGACACGCTCGGCGGGCAATATATCGTGCGCGTCGATGGGATGCCGGTCGGCATCGGCAGCAACCGGCAGCCCGACCAGCGCCTGGATGGACTCCTTGCGGGCGCGCTGATGGCGATGCAGACCGTGAAGGCCGTCGAGGTCGGCCTCGGGGCCGACGTCGCCTCGCGGCCGGGCTCCGCGGCGCACGACACCTTTGGCCTGGCCGGCGGCGAGATCGTGCGGGGCAGCAATCGCGCGGGCGGCATCGAGGGCGGCATGAGTAACGGGCAGCCAATCGTGCTGCGCGTCTCGGTCAAACCGATTCCTACCCTTATGAAGGCGCTGCCATCGGTAAACCTGCACACCCAGACCGACGCGCCGGCGAGCATCGTTCGCAGCGATGTCTGCGTGGTGCCGGCCGCCGCCATCGTGGGCGAGGCGATGGTTCGGCTCGCGCTCGTCGCACCGGTACTCGAAAAGTACGGCGGCGATTCGATCGAGGAGACGCGCGAGAACCTGCGACGCAGCAGCGAAGCCGCGTTGGCGTTATTCGGTTCTATGGCATCGAAGGAGAGGTCATGAGAAGACACATCGCGCTCACTGGATTCATGGCCGCAGGCAAGTCCACGATCGGCAAGAAGCTCGCGCGCAAACTCAAAGTCGCGTTCTTCGATGTCGACGACTTGGTCGTCGAGCGGCAAGGGGCGATTAGCGACATCTTTTACGCGCAAGGTGAGGCGGCGTTTCGCCGCTACGAGCACGATGCGATCGAGCACGTCATCGAAGATGAGGAACCGGGCGTCATCGCGCTTGGCGGCGGGGCGGTTACGAACGACGATAACCTCAAACTGCTCAAGAAGCGCACCTACCGCGTCTTCATCAAGGTGCCGCCCGAACAGATCGTGGGACGCCTGCGTCGCAGCCCGCGCATTCGCCCGCTTCTGGGGCCGACGCCGTCGCTGCAGAAGATCAAGGAACTCTACGCCGCGCGCCTGCCAAAATACGCGCACGCCGATCTGGTGGTTGAAGCCGACGACATGACCACGGCGCAGATCGTGGACCACATCGTTACGTGGGTCCACAAAAAGAACATCGAGCTGTGATCGATTCGACCCTCGTCAACGACGATTTGGGCTATCCGATCGTCGTTGGCGAGTCGATCCGAGCGTCGTTACGCGAGTTCGTTCGCGATGCACCGATCGATCGCTGTATCGTGCTCTGCGATGCGAACCTCGCGAGTTACGCGCGGGCGCTCACGCGCGGACTTCCCGGGCGGATCGCCGTGCTCGCGTTTCCGCTCGGTGAGAAACGCAAGCGGCTCTCGACGCTCGAAGACGTGCTCGACGCGCTCGTGCGCGCCGGTGCCGATCGCACGACGACGATCGTGGGCGTCGGCGGCGGCGTTGCGAGCGATCTCTTCGGCTTCGCCGCGGCGGTCTATATGCGTGGGGTTCCGTACCTGCACGTTGCAACCTCGCTCGTCGCCATGGTCGATGCGGCGATCGGCGGCAAGAACGGCGTCGATCTCGTCGCGGGCAAGAATCTTGCGGGCACCTTTGCGGATCCGTTGGCGGTCTTTGCCGACGTCGGTGCGCTGCGAACGCTGCCGTATCGCAATCTGCGCGAGGGCCTGGCCGAAGTCGTCAAACACGGTGTGATCGAAGGGCACGATCTGTTCGAAGCGCTCGAAGTGCTGGCGCCGCACCCGTTCCACAAATGGCCGTGGGAGACGCTGGTCTACGATGCCATCAAGGTTAAAACGATGGTGGTGAGCGACGATCGAACCGAGCGCGGTGCGCGCGAAACGCTCAATCTCGGACACACCTTCGGTCACGCGATCGAGCGCGCGAGCGCCTACCGCGTCACGCACGGCGCCGGCGTCGCGATCGGCCTGCGCGCGGCAGGCCTGCTCGCGATGCGACTGGGCCGCTACGGCGAAGACGATCATCTGCGCGTCTTAGCGCTGCTCGCGCTGTTGAACCTTCCGATGCGCACGCGCGAGCTGCCGGACGACGTCTTCGCTGCGATGTCGTCGGATAAAAAACGGCGTAACGGAACGCTGCGGTTCGTGGTCCCCAACGCGATCGGCGACGTAGAATACGGCGTGCTCGCGCCACCCGCGACGGTTCGCGGCGTTCTGGCTCGCTGCACGCAGCTGCCCGGAGCGCGCGAATTCCACTAGTCCGGCGCGTCGAGGTGCTGGCGACGATCCGCTCGTCGCGCTTCGATCTTCCGCTTAGCTACGATGCCCGCGATGTGGACCTGCACGTCGGCGACGTGGTGCGAGTACCGCTCGGCTCGCGCGAAGTGCTGGCTTTCGTGCTCTGCGAGCCGGAGAGCGTCGAGAGCGAATCGCCGCTGCGCGCCGTGCTCGAACGCAGCACAGCGCCGCGCGCGTTTACGCCAACGGGCCTGGCGCTCGCAACGTTCGTTTCGGAGCACTACGTCTGCACGCTGAGCGAGGCGCTTTCGGCGGTGGTGCTTGGGGGCGCGGTTCCGCGCATGCTCGATACCTTCGTGCGAACGATAGCGCAACCGAATCGGCAGCGCTATCCGTCGGTTCCGGGTCGATTCGTTTCGCTGATCTGGGAGGAACTTGCCGACGGGTTCGGGCTCGAAGCGCTGCTGCGTCATCCCGACGCGCGCCGCACGGGGGATCGCGCTACGTTGCTTCGCCATTTGAGCGCGCTCGTGCGCAGCGGCGAGCTTCGGCGCGAACGGCGGTTCGTGGAACCGCGCACCCACGAGTATCGCATCAAAGTGCTGCAGCCGGGAACGGTCGCCATCAAGGGCCCGAAGGCGCTGGCGCTCGCCGAGTTCGTACGCGCGAATCCGGGCGCGCCGCGCGCGGACGCGCTGCTCGCCGGATTTTCCGCCGCCATCATCGCGCGCGCGATCAAAGCCGGCGCGATTGGAGAAGAAGAGCTGGCGCCCGCGCGCTCCTCGGCGCGGCGGCCACTCGCACCCGCCAATCTGCAGGCGACGGGCGAGCAGCGCGCGGCGATCGATCGCCTCGTGGAGCATCTCGATCGGCGGGCGTTTCACGAGACGCTGCTCCACGGCATCACCGGCAGTGGAAAAACGTTCGTGTATATCGAGGCCATTCGGCACGTGGTCGAGCGCGGCGGCCGCGCGATCGTGCTCGTGCCGGAGATTTCGCTCACGCCGCAGACGGCGCGTCGATTCGAGACCGTCTTCGGGGAACGCGTCGCCATCCTGCATTCGGCACTCTCCGAGCGCGAACGGTACGATGCGTGGCAGGCGTGCGCGAACGGCGACGTCGACGTGGTGGTCGGCGCGCGCAGCGCGGTCTTCGCCCCGCTTTCAAACGTGCGGTTGCTGGTCGTCGACGAAGCGCACGAGAGCACGTACAAGCAGGAGAGCTCACCGCGCTACCACGCCGTGCGCGTCGCGCGCGAACGCATGCGCATCGAAGGCGGCGTACTCGTTCTCGGCAGCGCCACGCCGTCGCTCGAGAGCTACGCACGGGCAATCGACGGCCGCATCGAACTGCTCGAATTGCGCGAGCGCGCCACCAGGCAGGCGTTGCCCGCAGTACGCGTCGTCGATATGGCGCGCGAGTTCGAGGCCGGGAATCGCCGGATCTTCAGCACGCCGCTCGCGCAGGCGCTCGCCGACCGGCTCGAACGTAAGGAAAAGGTGGTGCTCTTCGTCAACCGCCGCGGCAGCGCGGGCTTCATGCTCTGTCGCGCGTGCGGATACGTTCCCGAATGCGAACGCTGCAGCGTGTCGTTGACGGTGCATCGCTCCGAGGGACTGCTGCGCTGTCACTACTGCGACGCGCAGCGGCCGATTCCGGCCGCGTGCCCCGTCTGCAAACAGCGGACGATCCGCGAGTTCGGCGTCGGCACGGAGAAGGTCGCGGAAGAAGTTGCCCGCCTCTATCCCGCGGCGCGCGTCGTGCGGATGGATAGCGACACCACGACGCGCATCGGCGATCACGCGCGGCTGCTCGATGCGTTCGGCGACGACGGCGACGTGCTCGTCGGCACCCAGATGGTCGCGAAGGGCTTGGATTTTCCGACCGTGACGCTCGTCGGCGTGATTGCGGCCGATATCGGCTTGCACGCGGCGGAGTTTCGCGCGTCGGAGCGCACCTTCGATCTCGTGACCCAGGTCTGCGGACGCAGCGGCCGTGCGCGGCCCGGCGAGGCGATCGTGCAAACGTACTCGGCCTCGCACCCGGCGATTCTCCATGCCGCCGCTCACGATTACGCCGGCTTCGCGCGGCGCGAACTCGACGAACGGAGCGAACTCGGATATCCGCCGGCACGCGATCTCGTCTACCTCGGCATCATCGGGCGCTCGCGCCCCGCGGCGCTCGCGCAAGCGCAAACCTACGCGCGGACGCTCGAAGCGACGGGCGCCGGTGAGGTGCTGGGTCCCGCGCCGTACCCGATCGCGCGGCTCAACAACGAATGGCGCTTTCGCATCGCGTTCAAGGGCGACGACGGCGCGCGGCTGCGCTCCGCGATTCGCGAGTTCGTGTTGCCGCTCGCGCGCGTCGAGCGCGCTACCCGGCTCGCCGTGAACGTCGATCCGTGATCAGGCGCGATGGCGCTGGAAGCGCAGCGTGCTCGCCGGAACGATCAGTTGCGAGAGCAACAGACCGGCCACGATGAGAATGCCGACGACGATCGCGTTAAACGCAAGCGTCGCGGCATCGTCGTATTTGGCGGAGAAGATGTAGAGCACGCTGCGATAGCTCAGCGATCCGGGGACCAGCACGTGCAGCGCGGGTACCAAAAAGACCGGTTGCGGAACGCGTAAGAAACGCGCGCCGAGATTGGCGACTAAGCCGCAGATAAAGGCCGACATGAACGCGCCGACTTGGTGAATCGGAAGATCGCCGAAGACGTGCGAGGACGCGAGCGCCACGAAACACGCGAGAAAGACCCACACGACGTCGCGCCGGCGCGCGTTGAGATCGATCGAGAGTCCGATCGACATGATGACGGCTGCGGCGATCCAGAAGGTCGAGCGCACCGGATGCGGCACGATCTGCGCGGCATCCAGAAAGTGCGGGCCGACGACGGCAAAACCCAGCAGCGCTCCGCACCCGAGCGAGAGCAAAATCATCAGCACCCGGCCTAGGCGCGCCGTTCCCGCAATCAAGTCTTGGTTGGCGAGTTCGTGAAGTGCGAGCGTGAGCGAATACCCAGGCAACAGCACGACGACGCCGGCGACGATCGAGATGTACAGGTTCGTCGGAGCGACCCAGTGCGTGTAGGCAGCGACGATCAGCGTGCCGGTAAACGCGGCGATGACTTCGAAGAGGCGATCGACGACGGCGAAGCGCCGCCCGAAAGCCGAGATGATGCCGGTTACCGCGCCGATGAGCGCGGCGACGACGAGTTCGTTCACGCCGCCGCCCAGAATAACGGCCACGCCGAAGGCAACCATCGCGAGGGATGCGATCGAAAGCAGCGGGAACGGCAGCGGCGTCCGCCGATCGATGTGCCGCAATTGCTCGGTCGCGGCCGCGATATCGATCTTTCCGCTTTGAAGCTGATCGAACGTATCGTTGATGACCGCAAGGCGGCGCAGATTAACGGCGCCCGGCTGCAGGCGCAGCATAACGATCTGCTGCGCGTAGCGCGGGCCGATCGCGATCTGCACGTTCGTCGGCAGCGCGAAAATCTCGATCTGCAAGCCCAGCATGTCGGCCGCCGACGTAATCGTCTCTTCGAGCTGATCCGATGCGACGCCGGCGCGGTGGAGTTCGCGCGCGAGCAGGGTGATCAGGACCGCCTTCGGGTCGTCTTGAATCGCTGAGACCGTGCGAGAACGCTCGTCGCTCACGCGAGTGAGTATTTCACCCCAAACGAAAAAAGCCGCCCGTGAGGGCGGCCTTTTGCAATTCGTCGTCGGGCTTACTTGCCGGTTTTCTTTTTCGCGGCCGGTTTGCTCGTTTTTTTCTTTCCCGAACGCGCGCTCTTTACCGGCGCCGCTGCCGAGGTTTTCACGGCTTTGGCTAGGCGCGATTTCTTGCGCGCCGCCTTGTTCGGGTGGATGATACCTTTTTGCGCGGCTTTATCGAACTGCGATTCGACCGACGTGGTCAGCTCCGCATCTTGGGTATGCGCGGCCTTCTTGTACAACGTCTTGAGACGCGACTTCACATCGAGATTTCGCTTGGTTCGTTTTTCGCTCTGCCGCACCCACTTTACGGCGGCCTTAATATTCGGCAACGGTTCTACTCCTTGGCTCTAGGGCACGAGGCGCAGTATAGCATACCTGCCCGGACGGGGTCTAGTCTCTAGCTTGCCGTCTCCAAAATCTTCTGGAAGCTGGCATACCGACTCTGGGCGATTCGGCCGTCGGCGACGGCGGCCTGCACGCCGCAGTCGGGCTCGTGCGAATGGCTGCAATCGGTGAAGCGGCAGTGCGTGGCGGGCTCGGCCATCTCGCGAAAGCCCCCAACGAGTTCTTGGGCGCCGATCGCGCCCAGCCCGAACTCCGCGACGCCCGGGCTATCTATAAGGAAGCCGTCGTCGAGACGATAGAGGCGTGAAGCCGAGGTAGTCTGGCGGCCGAGGCCGCGCCGCGAGAGGTCGCCGACCACGGCCTGCCCTCCCAGCGCGCGAAAGATCGAGCTCTTGCCCACGCCGGAGACGCCGCACAAGAGGGCGTGCCGCCCTTGCAGGTAGGCGCGAAGCCCGTCGATACCTTCACCGCTCTTCGGATTGACGACCGTGACGGTGTAGCCGAGTCCTTCGTACAGCTCCGCCAGCGCGGCGCGTGCGGGCTGGGCGGCCAGATCGGGTTTGGTGAAGATCACGATCGCTTCGATGCTCTGCAACTCGCCGAATGCCAGAAGCTGGTCGAGCGTGGTGAGGCGAGGCGGAGGATCGGCAAGGGCCGTGACGGTGATCATCGCATCGACGTTGGCCGCCATGGTCTTCGCCCGCCCGTCGACCGTGCGGCGTTCGAGCGTGAAGCTTCGCGGTTCTACGCGTTCGACGAGCGCCTTGTCGTCTTCGAGAAGTTTCACGAAGACTGCGTCGCCGGGCGCGAGCATCGAGCGTTTGCCGCTCATGCGCTTGAGCTGCGCGACGCGGGGGACGTTCTCGGTATCGAGTACCACCCAGGCAGCGTTTTTTCCGACCGAGACCACGCGCGCTCGATGAGTTTCGTTCATTCGCAAGAGTGGCCGTACCGCACGGCTAAAGGTGAGCCTATCGTGGGTTGGGCCCGTACGCTTCGCGTCGATGCGCCGTTGGACGAGCAGAATCGTACCGGCCTGGCCGCCGCATTGCGCGAAGCCGGCGCCGCCATCGTGTTCGGGCCCTCATCTTCGCTGCCGCGAACGTACGCGCTGCTCGAAGCCGGCGACGACATCGACCCCGACGCGCTGATCGAGCGCATTCCCGGAGGCCGGCTGTACGACGAAGCAATCATCGCTCTTGCAATTGAACCATCGCCGGTAGATGCCTTGCGCGCCTGCGAATCGGCTCTCGGCGGACGGGGACGGCCGGCCGGCATCGCGGGTTGCGATCGCTTCGAGTCCACGCTCGTTCTGGAGGTACGCCCGAGCGTAACGCCGTTCGCGCTCGTATCAACGATTTTGGATATCGAACTGCGGCGAACCGGCGGCACTCGCCGCACGCAATTACTCTCGCCGCTGCCGCTGAACGTCACCGCCCGCATCGCCGCGGACGGCTTACAGGCTCCGGAGATCGCCGCCGATCGCGTTCTGGAGGCGTTGCTCGCCCGTGCAGACGCTCAATAACCTCCTCCATACCTTAGGCGTAACCGACGCGCTCGATATCGTTGCGACCAGCGTGTTGATTTATTACGTGCTGCTGATCATACGCGGCACGCGCGCCGTGCAGATTCTCACCGGCGTTTTGGTGCTCGTCGGATTGCTCGGCATCGCCAAACTGTTGAATCTGCTGCTGTTGGGTTCGATCTTGCAAGTGATCGTGGTCGGCGCGGCGGTCACGCTCCCGATCGTCTTCCAACCCGAATTGCGGCGCGCGCTCGAGCAGATCGGCCGCGGCTGGTTCTTTCGAAGTTCGAGCGAACGCGAGCGCGTCCGCCCCGAAGACAAGTCGATCGTGATGATCGCGAAAGCGGCGTTTCTGCTCTCGCGCAACCGGTTGGGCGCGCTCATCGTTATCGAGCAGGCGACCGGCCTTAAGGAGTTTGTCGAGAGCGGCACGACGCTTAACGCCGAACTCTCCGCCGAGCTGCTGCTCTCGCTCTTCGTGCCGCGCTCGCCGCTGCACGACGGCGCCGTCATCGTGCGCGAGAACATCATCGAGGCCGCGGGGTGTTTCTTGCCGCTCGCCGAGCAGTCGCTGACCGAACGGCGCATCGGAACCCGCCATCGCGCCGCGCTCGGACTCGCGGAGCAGACCGATGCCGTCATCGTCGTCGTCTCGGAAGAGAGCGGAAATATCGCGGTCGCGCGCGAGGGCAAACTCTCGCGAGCGATCGAAGAGGAGACGCGTCTGGTCAAAGTGCTGCTCGCTTCGACGCGCCCTCCGCGAGTGGGCCCGCGGCTGCGCGGCAACGATCTCGTGACGCAATTCGCATCGCGCCTAACGCCCCAACAGCGCCGCTCGCAAGAAAAACATGTTACAGATCATCCGTCGGAACTTCGCACTTAAGGTCCTCTCGCTCACCCTCGCAATCATCGGGTGGGCGTATTTCCGCTACGCGAGCAACCCGCTCTTGGCCGCGCGCGCCGACCAGCAGCTCAGCGTCCCGATCTCGGTCATCAACGTTCCGGTCGGCTACGTCGCGCACGTTGCCGATAAAGAAGCGATCGTCGCCATTTCGCCGCAGAGCGGGCAGGCCCAGGTCAAGCCGGACGAGATTAAAGCGGTGGTGGACTTATCGAAGACCGTCGCGCCGGTAGCGGCGGATACCGTGGTGACCGTACCGGTCACGCCGGTGGCGCCCAACGTCGTCCTGCAGTCGCTCAGTCCGGCGTCGGTAACGGTAACGATCGAGAAGATCGAACAGAAGAACGTTCCGCTAGCCGTACATTATAGCGAGCAGCAGCAATCGACCGTCGTCGTGCGCGGCCAAGTGACCCTCACGCCCTCGAGTGCGATGGTTCGCGGAGCGGCCGACGCGCTCGCGCAAGTTGCGGGCGTACGGGTCGACGTCCCGCTGCCCGCCGACGCCTCCCCGCTCGACGAAATGATCCGTCCGGTGCCGGTGGACTCGTTGGGTCGCGACGTGAGCGGCCTGCAAGTCTCGCCCGATCTCGTTCGGGTGGAAGCGCACTTTACCAGTGGAACGGGAGCGAAGGACTAAACGATGGGCCGCATCTTTGGAACCGATGGCGTGCGCGGTGTCGCCAACACCGATCTCACGCCCGAACTCGCCTTCGCCATCGGACGGGCGGGCGCGACGGTGCTCGCGCACACCAGCGACCGGCATCGCCCCATCATCCTGGGGCGCGATACGCGCCTCTCGGGAACGATGCTCGAAGGCGCGATCGTTGCGGGCATTACCTCGGTCGGGCGCGACGTCGTCTCGATCGGGATCGTGCCATCGCCGGCGGTGGCCACCGTTACGGTGCGCACGCAAGCGGCGGCGGGCGTGATGATCAGTGCGTCGCACAATCCGATCGCCGACAACGGCATCAAGTTTTTCGGCCCCGACGGCTTTAAACTCTCGGATGCAATCGAAGACGAGATCGAGTCCTTAATCGGCTCGAGCGACCTGCCGCGCCCGACCGGGACGGAGATCGGAACCGCGCGTTTGGCGCAGAATCTGGCCAAACACTACTACGACGAGCTCTACGAGCGCGCGGCGGATCTCAACGGGCTCACCGTCGTCGTCGACGGTGCGTTTGGCGCGGCCTACGCGATCGCTCCCTACGCGCTCAAAAAACTCGGAGCGGTCGTCCACGAACTCCATTGCGAAAACGACGGCGCGCGAATCAATGTCGATTGCGGTGCGACCAACCTGGCGCAGGTACGCGACCGGGTGCGCGAACTCGCCGCGCTCGGCAACGGACACGTTCTGGGAGTCGGGTTCGACGGCGACGCGGACCGGGCGATGTTCGTGGACGAAACGGGAACGGCGCTCGACGGGGATCACGTGATGTTCGTGCTCGGTCGCGCGCTGCACGCACGCGGCGAACTGCCGGGCGACGCGATCGTGGGCACCGTGATGAGCAACATCGGCCTCGAGCGGGCACTCGCGCCCTACGGGGTTCGGCTGCTGCGCGCTCCGGTCGGCGACCGATACGTTCTCGAGCAGATGCGCGCGGGCGGGTACCTTTTAGGCGGCGAGCAATCGGGTCACATCATCAACCTGCACAACAACACGACCGGCGACGGCCCGATGACCGCGATCGCGCTCTTTAGCGAGGTGGTTCGCAGCGGCAAAACGCTCCACGAACTTTGCGCCGAGATGGTGGTCTATCCGCAGATCCTCGTCAACGTCAAAACGGCGCGCAAAGACGTGCTGCAGTCGCCGTCGATCCGCCGCGCGGTCGAAGATGCCCAGGCCCTGCTGGCGGGCACGGGCCGGCTCCTGATCCGCCCGTCGGGGACGGAGCCGCTGATCCGCGTGATGATCGAGGGTGAGAACCTCGAGACCATTTCGGCGCTCGCGAACGATCTGGCCGCGAAGATTGCCGCAGCTGCGACTTCCCCGGCAGCCTCTGGTTAGAAAGTCCCAAAAGCTCTTAATCTCGGGGAGGGGAATAGCCGATATGGTCTAAAGGGTGGACCGAGCGCTGACGGTACCCATACCGCAGCGCATCTAAACCTGCCATAGGAATCACTGAATCCGGGCGCCGTCCGGAGCGGGGGACATACAGGTAGGGGTGAATGAGCCGGTCGGCTCTAGGGCGATCTTTCACGTCCGAACCCGTCAACTAACCCCGCAAGTGTTTGAAAGAGGAGCAGCTTTTTGCGTTATCTACTAGTTACCGGGGCGTTGGCATTTCTGCTGGGCGGCACGAGCGTCGCCGCACTCGCCTCCCCCGTAACCCATCACCACCACGCCGTATCCGCCTCGCAGCATTCCCTCCCGTTCGCCGCGGCGATCAGCCCGGACGTGGCCCAGTGGACCGCCACCGAGTCGGAGACCCACGAGGGAGCGACCGCCCACCACCGCATCGCGGCCCACCACGACATGAACAAGTTTGCGAGCCGGATTCTGGCTCGTACCTCCACCATCGCTAAAAGCTTGACCCGCAGTGCGTTGCGCTTTTTGGGCACGCCGTATGTCTTCGGCGGGACCAGCACGTCGGGCTTTGACTGCTCGGGCTACGTTCAGCACGTTTTTGCCATGATGGGTGTGAGCATTCCACGCACGGCGGACGCCCAATTCTACGCCGGGCATAAGCCCGTCGGCGGAATGCGCCCCGGCGACTTGGTGTTCTTTCAGACCTACGAACCCGGCCCATCCCACGTGGGCATCTACCTCGGACACGGGCGTTTCGTTCATGCCAGTTCGAGTCACGGCGTTATGGTCAGCAGTCTGAGCGATTCGTACTGGGGACCGAAATTCATCGGCGCGAAGCGTCTGATCGCATCGCGGTAGATCCAGAACGCGCCGCAGCCGAACAACGGCGCGCGGCGCTCGGCTACCTCGCCTGGCCGGCGGCGCTCTACGAACGGCTCGTAGAGCGGGAAGCCAAATCCAGTTGGTTCGAGTTTCATACGCGGCAAGCACTCGGGTTTGGCCTTATGGTCAGCCTGGTTTGGCTCGTCGCGCTGGTGTGGCCGCTCGCGGCTTCGCTGCTCCTGGGAAACCTCACCGCGACCCTCGCGATCTACGCCCTCGCGCTGTGCATCGACGTTGCGCTCTTCGTCTTATGGCTGGTCCGCGCGGTCGCGTATAGTAAACGAGCCGCGCGCGGCGAAACCTTCGAAATCCCGATCGTCGCCGCGTGGAACAGGAGAGTCGGCGCAAAACGATAATCAGGTTCGCCGCGAACTATTGGGGTGTCGCCAAGCGGTAAGGCAGCGGGCTTTGAATCCGCCATTCGTTGGTTCGAATCCAGCCACCCCAGTATTCCCCCTTTGTCATCCTGAGCTTGTCGAAGGACGGAGCCTGTCGAAGGACGGAGCCTGTCGAAGGACGTGGTTCGGCTCTCGCACCATGACTAATCTTCGTTTGTGGCAAAGACGCGCGAAGTGAATTCGAAGACGCTTCATATCACGAACGGCGACTCGGCGTTGTACCTGTGGAAGAAGGCCGGGTTACTCGGAACCCACGTGGCGTGGCGCGATATGCTGCACGATGGTCCGGTGCTCGGGGATCGTCCCCTCGAAGCGATGTCGGTTATTCGCGCGTCGTTCTTGGCGCACGAAGGCTACGGCAACGCGATTCGAATCAACCGCGAATTCGAGCGGCGAGACGCCGCGATGCGAAAAGCCGCCGAGTTCGACGAAGTCGTGCTGTGGTTCGAACACGATCTCTACGATCAACTGCAACTCTTACAGATTCTCTCGGTCGTGCGCGAGATGGGCCTTGGAGCCGGAACCGTGCAGCTCATCAACTCCGAACACTATCTCGGAACGCTAACGACCGACGAGGCGCTCGCGCTGCTGCCGAAACGACGTTCGCTGACGTCCGCCGTCGCGGCCGGAGCGCACCGTGCGTGGCTCGCGTTTACCGGTTCGGATCCGGCGGCGCTTCGCGCGGCGTGTGACGAAACCTACCCCGGATTGCCGTTCATGCAATCCGGGCTGCAACGGCTTTGCGAAGAGTTTCCCGCAGTCGAGAACGGCCTCTCACGCACCCAGCGGCAAATCCTCGAAGCCGTCGCGCAGGGCGCGCGCGATGACGACGAAGTGTTCAAACGCTCGCAGGGGCGCGAAGATGCGGCGTTCCTAGGCGAGGCGGCCTGCTTGAAGAAGCTCGCCGAGCTTCGCGCGGATCCGGCACCGCTCGTCGCTCAACTCGAAGACGGCTACGTGCCCACGGTCCTCGGCCGGCGCGTGCTCGCGGGTGACGCGGACTGGCTCGAATTCCAACCGCTCGAGCGCTATATCGGCGGCATGCATCTCGAAACGACGCACCACTGGCGTTGGGATGAAGAGGCCCGCACGTTCGTCGAACGCGCGGGCGCTACGCTCTAACGGTCCTTAGGATTTGCAACTTTGTCGCCTTCTTTGCGGGCCTCGGAAAGCCCGATCGCAATGGCTTGTTTGCGACTCGTGACGCGTTTACCCGAGCCTCCAGAGCGTAATTTCCCCGCCTTCATTTCGCGAACCGCAGTCTCGACTTTCTTGCCGGCCTTGCGCGAGTATTTTCGCGTCGAGGCTTTCTTGCGCGTCGTTTTCTTCCGGCCGGTCGTCTTCTTACGAGAGGTCGTCTTCTTACGAGCGGTCGTCTTCTTACGCGGCGCCGCCTTCTTGCGGGTCGTTTTCTTGCGGGTCGTTTTCTTACGAGTCGCTTTCTTGCGGGTAGCTTTCTTGCGAGTTGCTGCCATACGTCCCCCTTCTATGTTGGCGTGCCGGAGAGGAATCTTGGCAATACGTGTACCCAATTGAGACCCAACGTATGACGTTCGAGCAACTGATCGAGGCCCTCATCGACGCGTGGCGTACCGGCGACGCTCATCGTGCTTGCGCGTTCTTCGCGCCGGATGGGGTTTATCACGAGGCCGGACGCGAGCCGATTGTGGGCCGTGAGGCAATCTACGCGCATTTCGCGCGGTTTTTCCGGGACGGACCGCTCTGGCGATTCGAGGTCGACGATGTGGTCGTGCAAGGTGAGCGTGCTGCCGTGGGCTACCGGTTTGCGGTCAAAGGCACTGCCGACGCGTGGCGCGAACGCGCGGGATGTGCCATAGTCCATCGCCTAGACGGGTCGATCGGCTTCTGGCGCGAGTACCAAGCTTGACTGCTTCCTTGGAGAACGCCAACCGATGACTCACGATCAGCTTTCCATCGATATCAAATCGGAACGCAATGGCGACGCGCTCGTCTTTACGTTGCGCGGAAGTCTAGACTTGGCGACCGCGCCGTCGGTCCGAGCCGCTCTGCTCGAGGCCGCCGACGATAACAAACACGAGATTATCGTGGACCTTACGCACGTGGAGTTTCTCGACTCGACCGGTCTTGGAGCGCTCATCGGCGCACATCGCCGGGCGCTTGAAAAAAGCGGCCGGGTCGCGCTCGTGATCGCCGACGGTCCGATCGCGCGACTGCTCAATATTACCGGACTCATGCGCGTCTTCGGCGTCTACCACTCCGTCGCGGCAGCGTTGAAGGATCAGGATCGCGTCGCGGCCGCGCTGTAAGCGGCGTACGATTCGTCGATCAACTCGACGACGTGCTTGATCGCCATCTCACTACCGGCCTCCCGCAGGCCGGTTTCCATTTGTAGGGCGCAGCCGGGATTCGCCGTCGCGCAGATCTCGGCGTTCGTCGCGGTGGCGTTGGCGATTTTCCGGTGCCGCAAACGGCCGGCCATCTCGGGCTCGGTCACGTTGTAGATCCCGGCGCTGCCGCAGCAGACGCTGCTCTCGGCCATCTCGATCAATTGCAATCCCGGAATTCGCGCGAGCAGGCGCCGCGGAGCCGCCGTAATCCGTTGGGCGTGGGCCAGATGACACGGCTCTTGATACGTGATCGTGCGGTCGATGCGTCCGAGTCGCGGATCGATGCCGACGGCATCGAGCAATTCGAGAATGTCGCGAACGCGAGTCGAGAATGCGGCCGCGCGCGACGCCCACCGTGCGTCCTCCGCAAAGAGCGTTCCATATTCTTTGAGCGCCGATCCGCAGCCGGCGGCGTTGACGACGTAGAAATCCGCGCCCGAGGCTTCGAACGCGGCGATGTTGCGCTTTGCGAGTTCGCGTCCGAACTCGATGTCGCCGGCGTGGACGCCGATGGCGCCGCAACATCCTTGCGCCGCCGGAATCACGACGCTGCAGCCGGCGCGACCCAGAACGCGGACGCTTGCTTCGTTGACCTGCGCGAAAGCAACGTGCATCACGCAGCCCACGTGAAAAAAGACCGTGCATTTTGCGTTCGCAACCGGAAACGATTGTCCGCGGGCTGCAAACGGACGGTCGGAGATCGTGGGCGCGAACCGCTCGGCTTCCGCCAGGCCGAGCAATCGGAGCGCGCCGCTGGCGCGAACGAGCGAGCGGAGGCCGGAGCGCTGGTAGAAGCGCAGAAGCGCGGCGAACGCGCGCATCGTAGCGGGTCGCGAAAAAAGCACGCGCAACCCGAACCAGCGCAGCAAGCGAATCGACGGCGATCGCGTGGGGCTTTGAGCGCGGTCGATCTGCGCGCGCGCGGTCTCGATGAGTTGGCCGTAGCGCACCCCGGAGGGGCAGACGGCCTCGCACGCCCGGCAATCCAAGCACTCGGACATCTGATGCACGAAGCCGGGCGAGAGCAGGTCGAGGTGCCCCTCGGCAACGCTTTTGATGAGACTAATCCTGCCGCGCGGCCCTGAGGTTTCTGTCATAGTCTCTAGGTAGGTCGGGCAGGTAGGCAGGCAGAGCCCGCAGCGTACGCACTGGTCGTAGATGGCGGCCGACGGAGAGTCGGTGCCGGTGAAGCCGTGAAGCGGCGCCTCGATCATAGCGGCGACGTTCGCTTCTGAAAATGCTGAAGCATTTTGGGATGTCCGATCCGAATACACCCTACTTCATCTTGCGGAGGTTCTAGAGACTTGCCCGAAGCCGTCACGACCGACTATCACCTTTCGACCGAACAGAAGCTCAAAGATTTCGTTCGCGCCGCGCTCGCGAAGGTCGAAGTGGCGCCGGAGCAGGCCGCCGTCGTCGGAGACGTGCTGGTCGCCGCCGATCTGCGCGGAATCGAGTCGCACGGCGTCGCGCGCTTAGAGTCGTACTACGTCAGCCGCATTCGCGGCGGCAAGCTCGCAGCGAAACCGAACTACGAGATCGTACGCGAGACCGAGACCTCGGTTCTCTACGACGCCGGCAACGGACTCGGCCATCCCGTGGGTAAGCTCGCGATGCAGAACGTTCTGGAGAAGGCCCGCAAGCACGGCGCGGCCTTCGGCGCGGTTCGCAATTCGAATCATTTCGGTATCGCCGGTTACTACGCCATGATGGCGCTCGAACACGACATGATCGGCATGGCGTCGACCAATTCGGTGCGCTACGGCGCGCCGACGTTCGGCAAGAGCGTGATGCTGGGTACCAATCCGCTAGCGTACGCCATTCCCACCGGGAACGAGCCGGCATTCGTGCTGGACTTCGCGACGACGACCGTGCCGAAGGGCAAGCTCGAAGTGTACAAGCGCAAGGGAAAACCGTTGAACTCCGGCTGGGCGATCGACGAGCACGGCGAGATGACGACCGATCCTGATGAGGCGTTGCGTGGTGCGCTGCTTCCATTGGGCGGGTTCGGTACCGATAATGGCGGCCACAAAGGCTACGGACTCGGCATGCTGGTCGACATCCTCTGCGGCGTTCTTTCGGGCGGCGCGTTCGGCAACGGCTTGCCGCTGGTCAAGGATACGATGGAGGGCGCGATCTCGCATTGGTTCGGTGCGTTTCGCGTAGACGGCTTTCGCGACGTCGATGCGTTCAAAGCCGATATGGATAAAGAACTGCGCGCTTTCAAAGATAGCCAAAAAGTCCGCGGAGCGGATCGCATCTACGTGGCCGGCGAGATCGAATTCGAAAAGGCGGCTTACCACCGCGAGACCGGCGTTCCCGTGCACGTAAAAGTCTGGGACGGTTTGCAGAAGCTCGCCGGCGAGTTGGACATTCCGTTCGACTTGGCGCGGTAGGGGCGGCCGTTGCACGACCCGCTTTGGGGCATGGTTCACGTCAACGTCGCGTCGCCGGCCGGTGCCTGTACCGTCGGCAACGCGTCGTTCTTTCGGTATATCGTGCGCCTGGCTGAGGCCGAACTCACGCTGCGATCGGAGGATCGCGAAGCGCTCGAGATGCTGGCCGCCATCCCGCACGCCTTTTTCGACGAAGACGTGCAGTCGGGGCGCGGCTGGCGCATCGTGCCGCCCGCATCGCTCGACGATTGGCCGGTTCTAGAATCGACGCCCCAACGATTGCGCGCCGCCTTGCAAATCGCGCGGCGCGTCCTCTGGGAGAATGCCGCGCCGGTCGGCGTAAGCGCACGCGAGATCGTCTCGATTGAAGAAGAACTCGATCGCGTGCTGGTCGTTCTGCAGCGCGCCGAAGCGGCGGGAGTCTCCGTCAACGTCAGCTACGTTAGTTAGCGAATTCCGGCTCGCGGGCCCGTCCGGCGAGCCGGTTTCGTTCGCGCGCACGCTGCGATCGCATGGGTGCGCGGATCTCGCGCCGGCAGTCATCGACGGCGAGCATCGCTGGTATCGAACCGCAATCCGCGTAGCGGACCGCATCCGCACGATCGAAATGCGCGAACGTAACGGCCTGCTCCGTATCGAATCGCCGTCGAAACTCAGCGCTCGAGAGGCTTCGGAGATCGAAGCGGCCGTGCGGCGAATGTTCCGGCTCGACGAGGACTTTCACGCGTTTTATGCCGCGGTTAAAGACGACGCGCGACTCGGCTGGGTCGTCGCCGGTGCGGGGCGCATGATGGCCAGTCCCACCGTGTTCGAGGACGTCGTAAAGACGATCTGCACGACGAATTGCGCCTGGTCGGGAACGATTCGCATGGTCGGCGCGCTCGTACGCGAGCTCGGCGGCGGCGCCTTTCCAACGCCGTTGCAGATGTCAAAGGCGCCGGAAGCGTTCTATCGCGACGTCGCGCGCGCCGGATATCGCGGTGCCTACCTGCGCGAACTCGCGCGGATGGTCGCGCGGCGCGAACTCGACCTCGAGGCGCTGCGGCCAAACGGCGGTGCGACCGACGCCGAGGTAGAAGAAGTGCTGCTCGCGTTGCCGGGCGTCGGTCCGTATGCGTGCGCGCACGTAATGATGCTGCTGGGGCGCTATCGTCGACTCGTGCTCGATTCGTGGACGCGACCCACCTATCTCGCGATCGCCGGCAAGAAACGCAGTTCGGACCGCTCCATCGAGCGCGCCTTCAACACATACGGAGCGTTCGCCGGCCTCGCGTTCTGGTTATACGTCACGCGCGGTTGGCTGCCGTGAATTTCTTGGGGACCGGCGCGTCGCGGGAGGCGGCGGTTTAAATCTATCCGGGTGGGGCCGGGACCAAGGCCTCTGGCTCGTTGGGTGCCGCGGGTTTAAACTCACGCGGTGGCGCGGTTTTCGCGCCCGGTCCTGTAGCGAGATTGGAGCGTAGAGAGAAGATGAAGACACCACGTCTGTTTTCAGTATGGGCCTGCGCGTTGGCACTTGCGGGCTCGTTGACGGCCTGCGGCGGAGGCGGCGGCCAGGCGAGCTTGCCGCAGAGCGCCTCGCCGCTCGGTGCCGGCGCGCAAGGCGTCGGGAACACCGGCACGACGGGGGGCAGGAGCACGCGCGCCACCGCTTGGGACGTGGACGCCGGCGGCCAACAGGCGGACCAGGCGCTCCAAGCGTTGGATTTCTTCGACGAAAACATCACGATCGATGCCGGCGACAGCGTGACCTGGAACACCGATCCGGCGAACGCCGAACCGCATACCGTCACGTTCCTTGGCCCCGTGACCAAGCCGCCCGCTCCGGGAAATCCGCTCAACGCGAATCCGGCCGGCGGATCGTCCTACGACGGCACGGTCTTTACGAATTCGGGCTTTCTCGCGATGGGCGCGACATACACGCTAACGTTTCCCAAGGCCGGAACCTATGCGTATTTGTGTCTGCTCCACCAGCCGGTGATGACCGGCATCGTTACCGTGCAGCCGGCGGGCACGAAATATCCGCACTCGCGTTCGTTCTACCTCAATGAAGGTCGGATGGCTCTCGACCAGACGCTGCAAAACGCAAAAAACTCCGTCGCGCTGTTCCCTTATGCCAACGGCGGAACGCATCTGGCTGCGGGCATCGCACCGGGCCTGGCAATGGGTCCCCCGTCGAACGCAACCGTATTGCGCTTCATCGATAGCACGACGTTTGCGCCTACGACGAGCCACACATCCGTCTTGACGGTCGCGCTCGGATCGACCCTCACGTGGACGAACCTCACGCTGAACGAACCGCATACCGTCACGTTCGTGCCGCAGGGGCAACCGGTGCCGGGAAATCCATTCTCGCCGCCGACCGGGCCGCCGTCCGGACAAACCTACGACGGCACGGCGCTCGTAAACTCAGGCGTCCTGGCCCCGGGCCAATCGTTCAGCCTCACGTTCACCAAGCGCGGCGTCTATACGTACCGGTGTCTGTTCCACGACGCATCCGGCATGATCGATACCGTCGTCGTCAACTAGAAACGCCTAACGAACGAGTAACAGGGTCACGAGCGCGCTTGGCAGCAGCACGCAGGCGCCGACCTTGAGAAATTGCAGCGGCGTCACGACGACGCCGCTGCGGCGCAGCGCGATGAGCCAGAGCAGCGTTGCAAGCGATCCGGTCACGGAGAGATTCGGACCGAGATCGACCGCGACGAGCGCGGCGTGAGCCAGATGCGGCGCGACCGGAACCGCCGAGAGCGCGTAGCCCGTTACGACGGCGATCGGCAGATTGTTCAGCAGATTGCACCCAAGGGAAACGACGGCGCCTACGAGCAGATTGCCGGCACTGGGAGCGAGCGTTTCGGCATGATGCAAAAAGCCGCGCGCGAGC
>DATBTN010000013.1 GCA_036559195.1 Candidatus Baltobacteraceae bacterium | reverse complement strand
TGACTTTGTGCGTGCCTTCCACCGTGCGTACCACGTGACCGGACGCATCGAGAAACTCCATCTTCGGCGGCGTTTTGGCGGCCGTCTTCTGATAGAACGTCACCATCACGCCGGTCGGCGGATTCGCGCCGGCGTAGTCGGTGTAGATGCCTTCGTCGTTGCTGTGCGTCGTGTACTGATAGCTGACGCGCGGTTTGAAGAGCATGGTTCCGCGCGCGATCGCCTGCTGGAGTTCTTGCACGGGGCGCATGTCGTCCATAATGTAGACCGAGCGGCCGTGCGTCGCGATCACCAGATCGTCGAAGGCCGGCTGCATCTGAATGTCGCGGACGGAGACGGTCGGCAGGTTGTTTTTGAAGTTCTGCCAGCGCGCGCCGTCGTCGTACGAGATGTAGATGCCGAGTTCGGTTCCGGCGTAGAGCAGGTTCTTGTTGTGGATATCGGGCCGAATCGAGCGCACGTATTGCGTATCCGGAATGCCGTTGACGATCGACTTCCAGCTCTTGCCGAAGTCGTGGGTAACGTAGATGAACGGTTTGACGTCGCCGCTCTTGTGATCGTCGAACGTCGCGTACGCGGTGCCGTCGACTAACGGCGACGGGGCGACGGTTTCAACCCGTCCGTAGGTGGGCGCGCCCGGCGGGGTGACGTTCTTCCAATGTTTGCCGCCGTCGCGCGTCATTTGAACCAGGCCGTCATCGGTGCCGACCCAGATCTCGCCGGGATGACGCTGCGAGCCTTCCATATACAGGATGTTGTCGGAGTATTCGGCTCCCGAGACGTCGTGCGTGATCGGGCCGCCCGACGGCGCTTGATGCGCCTTTACGTTTCGCGTGAGGTCGGGGCTGATGACCGTCCAATGGCGGCCGCGGTCGGCCGTTTGGAAGACCACGTTGCTGCCGAACCACGCGATGTGGCCGTTCCACGGTGCGAATGCGATCGGGGTCTCCCAGTTGAAGCGATACTTCGCTTGGCGCTGATCGTAACTCTCGATCGCGGTCTGTAGGTACGGTTGCGCGAAATAATTGTCTTGGGTAACTTTATTGTAGATGACGAGCGCGCCGTTTTCGGAGTCGCTCCAGATCCAGTTGTTATCCGAAGGATCGGGAACGGCCCATTCGCCGTCGCCGCCGTTGACGCTGATCCAATGTTTGTTGAGGATGCCCGACCCGTCGAGCGAGTTGGACGGTCCGCACCACGCGTTGTTGTCCTGCAGACCGATGCAGAGGTTGTAGGGATTCTCGTGCGTCGAGAGTCCGACGCGATAGATCTGCGCGATCGGCATGTTGAGTGCCGAGAACCAATGCTTGCCCTCGTCTACGGTGAGCGCGTACCCGCCGTCTTCGCCGACGATGATGCGGCTCGGATCGTTGGGCGCGATCCAGATCGCGTGATAGTCCACGTGAACCGGCTTCGCGATCGCTTTGAACTTCTTGCCGCCGTCGGTCGAGAGCGCGAGCGCCTCGGAGACCGCGTAAACGCGATCGGGATTCTTCGGATCGGCGGCGATGTGCGTGAAGTAGAACGGCCGCTGATCGACGAGCGTGTCGTTGCTGACCATCGTCCACTTGGCGCCGGCATCGTCGCTGCGCCACAAGATTCCCTGACTCGATTCGATGATCGCGTAGACGCGATTACCGTCGCTCGGCGCGACGGCCAAACCGATGCGGCCGGTTATCCCGGTCGGCAAGCCGTTGCCGGTGAGTTTGTTCCAACTCTTGCCGCCGTCGGTGGATTTGTAGAGACCGTCGTCTTCGCCGCCGCTGGTAAACGTCCAGGGCTGGCGACGGAAATGCCACATGCCGGCGTACACGACGTTCGTGTGCTGCATGTCCATGGCCATGTCGGAGACGCCGCTCGACGGGGTGAGGTAGAGCGTCTTGCTCCAGGTCTTGCCGCCGTCTTCGGTAACGTAGACGCCGCGATCCGTGCTGTCGGCGAAGAGATCGCCGAGCGCGCCCACGATCACGTGGTTGGAATTGTGGGGATCGACGAGGATGCGCGAGATCTGACGCGTGGCGTCGAGGCCCATGCTCTTCCAGGTCTTGCCGCCATCGGTCGACTTGTAGATTCCGCCGCCGTAACTCACGTTTTGACGCGGGTTCGTTTCGCCGGTGCCCACCCACACGACATCGTTGTTGTTCGGATCGATCGTCACGGCCCCGATCGAGGCCCACTTTTGATCCGCGAAGACCGCGGCCCACGTCAGGCCGCCGTCGGCCGATTTCCAAACCCCGCCGCCGGCGGTGCCGACGTAGTACAGTTTGGGGTCGGTAGCGGAGCCTTCGACCGCGGCGATGCGGCCGCCGGCGGTTGCCGGGCCGATCTCGCGCCAGGTCTCGTTTCCGAACGGCGGACCGGGCGTTGGCGTCGGCGACGGACTCGCCGTGGGGTTCGGTGGTTTCGGCGGTTTGACCGCGGACGCGGGAGCCGGGCTCGGGCTCGCGGGCGTGCCGGCGGCAAAAGCGGGTGCGGCCGATACAACAAGAGCCGCAAAGACAACAGAAAAAAGAAGACGCAGCGTCACGTTAGGACCTCCTAGATGCGGGGTCCGGTATGCGTGCGGCGCTTTCCTTTCAGCGGCGCTATCAAAGTTTGTTCAAAAGCTCGCGTGCGCGCCTGCGAGGGCGCGCGCGAGTGCGATTCCGAGCAGTGCGGCAACGACGCCGGCGACGATGCTGCCGGCGGCGTACGTAACCGCGAGACCCGGCGCGCCTTCGCGCGCGAGCCCCAGCGTCTCGAGCGCGAAACTCGAGAAGGTCGTGTAGCCGCCCAAGACGCCGACCATGAAGAACGTGCGCACTTCGGTCGTCATGCCGAAGGTTCGCGTGAGGTAGAGTTCGGCGACTACGCCGATCGCGAAACTTCCGCTGATATTAATCGCGAAGGTCCACCACGGAAAGCCGGGCCCGATGCGCTGCGCGACCGCGAAGGTCACGAGATAGCGCGCGACCGAGCCCAGGCCGCCGCCGAGAAAAACCGCGACCGCGGTTCGAAGATCCACCTACGCCTTCGGCTTTCCGCTTTTGTAGCGGATCACTTCGACGGTTTCGAGGGTGATGAGTCCATCGGCAACCATGGCGTCGAGCTGCGGAAGGAACGCGCGGATGCGTTCCTCGGTATCGACCAGCTCCACGAGCACGGGCAGATCGCTCGAGAGATCGAAGATGCGGGCGGCGTGCACCACCGAGCGTGCGCCGAAGCCTTCTATTCCTTTAAAGACGGTTGCGCCGGCGAGTCCCGCGGCTCGGGCCGCCTCCACGATCGCGGTGTAGAGCGGCTGCGCGCCGTGCCGATCGCTTTCGCCGATGAAGATTCGCAGCAGCTTTCCCGTGCCCGCGAGCTTGCTCACTTGCGTAACTTACCCTCGTAATACGGGACGTTGTGATAGACCGCGTAGAGCTGGCTCCAGGCGATCATGCCGCACATCACGACGAAGAAGACGATCAGGCCGATGCCCCACGCGCGGCGCTGCCGTGGGGTCATCCTCGAATTGCGGCTCATGGGCGCCCCGTTCTCGCCGGATCGGCGCGGTGCTTGCAGGAGCGTCCTCTACGTAGATGGCCGCTTCGCACAAACTACGGGTAATCCCCGATGTGGCGACGGCGCCCGCCCGCTATCCTTGATACATGGAAGCATTCGTCGCGTCGGCACCGCTCTTTGTCGAGACCCTGCGAGGCCGGGTTCTCCGCAACGGGCTCTGCAAGCCCCTCTCCTCGGACCAGCTCCAGCTGTGCATGGCCTTGGCCGTGTACCGCGATGGGGTCTCGCCCCGGACGCTTTGCAACTTGCTCTTTCCGGAGATGGACCCGCAGGCGGCGATGGGCCGGCTCAAAGTCAGCGTCCACGGCGTACGCGCCCACCTGGGGCCCGAGAGCATCGTCTTCTTTCACGACAGCTACCGCTTCAGCGCCGGCGGCTTTACGAGCGATCTCGAACTGATCGAGAGCCTGCTTGCCGGAACGCCCGGCGACGGCTGCGATCTGGTGCCGGTGAGCGAGGCCATCGCGAATTTGAGCCAGCCCCTCCCGAAGTTTTATGCCTCCTGGTCCTGGTTCGGACCGGTCGAGGAACGGATCGCCTGCCTTGCCCGGGATGCCGCCCGGCTCGTCCGGCCTAGGGAGGGCCGGCGCGCCAACCTCGCGTAACCCGCCTCAGGCACCGACTCGCTGGTGCCGAAGCTAGAGGTATATGCGTACACTCCTTGCCCCGTTAAGAGCGGGTCTTGGGCTCGTCATTGCGACGGCCCTTATTCCGTTGCTCGGCCTGCCCGCGGTCGCCGCGACTCACAGAGCCCCGTCGGGGCCGGTTGCCGTAAAAGCCTATGCGAACGTGCTTCGTACGATCAATCCGCAACTGCCCGGCTGGCAGAGCCGCGACTTGGCCCGCCACGTGCTCGCCAACGCCGCCCGCTGGAAAGTCGACGCGAATCTGATCGTGGCTCTGGTGACGGTCGAATCGGATTGGCATACGCACGCGCGTTCGAGCGTCGGCGCGATCGGGCTCGGACAATTGATGCCGGGTACGGCCGACAAGCTCGGCGTGAATCCGCGCAACGCTTCGGATAATCTCTACGGCGCTGCCCGCTATCTGAGCGGTCTGCTCTCGCGCTATCAAGGCCGCCACAACCGCTACCAACTCGCCTTCGCGGCCTACAACGCGGGACCGCACGCCGTGGCCCGCTTCGGGGGCGTTCCTCCGTACTACGAGACGCAGCGTTACGTGGTTAAAGTCATGCGCACGTGGCGCCACATTCAACACGTCGTGCGCGTGCCGCGCGAAGTGCTCGCGCAAACCTCGCTGCGGTATCCGCATCCCGACAGCGGCGATCTCTCCTACTGGGACTCAAGCACCCGCTGAGCGCGTCGCACGGCAAAGCGCGCGTCCTGGCGCTTGAGATCGCCGCGACGCCGCACGATCGGCTCGATCTGCGCGCGCGCGCCGGATTCGAGTAACTCCAGGCAGTCTTCCCACGTGCGATCCATATAGAAGATCGCGCGCGAACGCTCGATCCAATCGCTCGCTCGCGCCGGCGACCACAGTCGCGCGCGAACGGCGCACCGAGCCACGAAGCGCACGTTGACCGACGCAACGGTTAAGGCGCGCTGCGTTGCGGGATCGACCAAGACCGCAACCTCGTCGTCGCCGTCGATCGTTCCGCGCAGATACCAGAGTGCGATCGCACCGACCGGCGTCATGCCGTACGGCGCGCACTCCGCGGCGCGCAGCGCGCCCATGCTCGCCGCACCGCTAAGCCTGCAGCGCTGCGCAGCGGCGTAGACTTCTTTCGGCGAGGGCGCGAGATCGTGATGGAAGACGCCGTCGATGAGCAACACGTGCCGATACGTATGCGAGGCACGTTCCACGTCGCCGCGAGTCGCCGGCGGCAGGTACGCGATGCGGTCGGCAACGATGCGATCGGACGGCGGGAGCGACGGCCCGGCGAAGACCGCGAGATCGGCGCCGCTAGCGCCGTTCAAGAACGTCGTCGATCGCGGCGCGCAGCGTCGCGGCGTCGCGCACGAGCACCGCGCGCGCGCCGGCCGCCCGCGCGGCTTGCGCGTCCGTCTCCTTATCGCCGATGACGACGCAGCACGCCGGATCCACGCCCAACGCGCGCGCCGCGTCGAGAATCAATTTCGGCTTGGGCTTGCGGCAGTCGCAGTCGTCCTCGGGCGCGTGCGGGCAAAAGAGCCACAGATCGAACGGTCCGAGCACTTCGTCGACTCGCCGATTGACCGCCTCGACTTGGGCCGCCGAGATCAGGCCGCGCCCGATACCGCTCTGGTTGGAAACCACCGCGATCGGCAATCCGGCCGCACGCAGCCGCGCGATACCTTCGCGGGCGCCCGGGACCGGTTCGACGCGTCCCGGATCGCCGTTGTATGGGACGTCGACGACGATCGTCCCGTCGCGATCGAAGATCACCGCGCACGCACTCATTCGCCGGTCGCAGCCTCTCGCTCGTCCTGGTTCGGCGCGCCGCACATCCATCGATGAATTCCCACCGCGAGTGCCGCACCGGCAAGTGGCCCAACCGCGTAGATCCAGGCCAGATCGAATTGACCGCTCAAGAGTTGCGGAACGATCGAACGCGCGGGATTCATCGACGCACCGCTAATGGGGCCGGCGAAGAAACCGCACGCTGCGACCGACATGCCCACTGCCACGGCCGCTTGTTTGCCGACCGTCGAACGTTCCTGCGCCGTTACTAGAATCACCAGCATGACGATCGCCGTAAGTACCGCTTCGCACAAGACCGCGACGAGCGGTGAAACGTGCGGTCCCGGATGACTCGCCCCGTAGGCGATCCGTCGTCCAAAAAACGATTGGAGCAAGAGTACGGCCGCGAGGCTGCCGGCGAATTGCGCGCCCCAATAGGCCGCAATCGAGCGAGCCGGAAAGTCGCGCCGCAGCGCAAATCCAAAGGTGACCGCCGGGTCGACGTGCGCTCCCGAGATCTCCGAGAACGTGTAGATGACGACCGTGGTCATGAACCCGCGGGCGAGCCATCGCGACACGTAGTCGACTTGGTTGGTCGTAGAGAAAAGAATGTCTACGCTCATTGCCGCGAGCGTGACTGCGAAGGTTCCGAGGGCCTCGGCGGCTAGCTTTCGGCGTAACACGCGTTCCCTATACGAATATCGCGACCGCGACGCCGGCCATCAGCACGAAGCATAACCACGCCCAGACGTTGGCGGCCAACGAGTTGACCCACTTGCCCATGATCTCGGAATTGTTCGCGATGCGAATCAATACGAATACGATCGGGACGGCGACGAGCCCGTTGAGCACGGCCGAATAGTAGAGCGTTTTGATCGCGTCGATGTGAAAGAGCGTCATCGCGACGCCGAGCAAGACCCCTAGCCCGACGACGGCATAAAATCGCGGCGCCTTGTTCGCCTGCACGTTGAAGCCCGTCGGTCCACGAAAAGCGAACACGTCCGAAACGATGTAGGCCGACGAGCCGGCTAGCGATGGAATCGCGAGCAATCCCGTGCCGACCATTCCAAGCATGAAGAGCACGCCGGCAAATTTCCCGGCTAGCGGTTCGAGCGCGACCGCCGCCTGCTGCGCGGTCGCGACGTGCGTAAGACCGTGCGCGTTGAGCGTGAGCGCCGTCGTTACGATGATAAAGAACATCACCGCGTTGGAAAGAATCATTCCGGCGTTGACGTCAAAATGTGCGGCCTTGATATCTTCTTCGGTCGCCCCGCGGCGGTCGGCGAGCTTGAGATTGCCGGCGTCTTTTTCCTGCTCGACCATCAGCGACGACTGCCAAAAGAAGAGATACGGCGTGATCGTGGTTCCCAGCACGCCCATCGCCGTCGTCAGCCAGCTCTTGTCGAACTGCACGTGGGGGATGACCAAATTGCGCAGCACGTTGCCCCAATTGGGATGCACGATGACGGCCGTAACGACGTAGGCCAGCAGCGATATCGTCAGTACCTTAAAAATGTTGACGAGCACGCGGTACGAGAGATACATCATCGAGCCGAGCAGCACGGCTCCGAAGATCAGCACCAGAATCGTCGCCGGGAGTTTGAAGACGAGGTGCGCCGCATCGGACATGCCGGCAAAATCGGCTCCGACGTTAAACGTGTTGGCGACGACGACCGCCAGCGTGAGTACGACGGTCAGCCAACGCGGCAGCGTTTTGCTCATGGTCGCCGCTAAGCCGGTGCCGGTCACCATGCCGATGCGCGCGCACATGCCCTGAATAACGGCCATCATCGGCGTCGTAATCAGCGAGAGCCATAACATCGAAAGGCCCGTCGAGGCACCGGCCACCGAATAGGTGGAGATACCCGACGGGTCGTCGTCGGCGGCGCCGGTTATGACGCCGGGCCCGACCTCGCGAAGACGCTGCCAGAGAGTGGGTTCGCGGTCGCCGGACATCGCTTAGGAAGGCACGTAGACTTCGGCGCCTTTTTCTAAGAACTCGGCCGACTTCTCTTCCATCCCGCGTTGCGCGAACTCGCGAACCTCCTGCGTGATTTTCATCGAGCAGAAATGCGGTCCGCACATCGAACAGAAGTGCGCCACCTTCGCGCCTTGAGCGGGCAGCGTCTCGTCGTGGAACTCGCGCGCCGTATCGGGATCGAGCGCGAGATTGAACTGATCCTCCCAACGAAATTCGAAACGCGCCTTCGAGAGAACGTCGTCCCAGTGACGCGCGTGCGGGTGCCCCTTCGCAACGTCGGCGGCATGCGCCGCGATCTTGTAGGCGATGACGCCGTCTTTAACGTCTTTCTTATTCGGCAGACCTAAGTGCTCTTTGGGCGTAACGTAGCACAGCATCGCCGTGCCGAACCAACCGATCATCGCGGCGCCGATGGCGCTCGTGATGTGATCGTAGCCGGGAGCGATATCGGTCGTCAGCGGCCCGAGCGTGTAGAACGGCGCTTCGTGGCAGACCTCGAGCTGTTTGTCCATGTTCTCTTTGATCAGATGCATGGGCACGTGACCGGGCCCTTCGATCATGACTTGCACGTCGTGCCGCCACGCGACCTTCGTGAGTTCGCCGAGCGTCTCGAGTTCGCCGAATTGCGCCGCGTCGTTCGCATCGGCCAGGCAGCCCGGCCGCAGGCCGTCGCCGAGCGAGAATGCGACGTCGTAAGCCTTCATGATCTCGCAGATCTCTTCGAAGTGCGTGTAGAGAAAGTTCTCTTGGTGATGCGAGAGGCACCACTTGGCAAGAATCGAGCCGCCGCGCGAGACGATGCCGGTTACGCGATCGGCGGTGAGCGGCACGTAACGCAACAAGACGCCGGCATGAATGGTGAAATAATCGACGCCCTGCTCGGCTTGTTCGATCAGCGTGTCGCGATACAGCTCCCAGGTCAGCGCTTCGGCTTTGCCGTCGACTTTTTCGAGCGCTTGATAGATCGGCACCGTGCCGATGGGCACCGGCGAATTGCGCAGAATCCACTCGCGCGTCTCGTGAATGTTCTTGCCGGTCGAGAGATCCATGACGGTATCCGCGCCCCAACGCGTCGACCAAGTCATCTTGTCGACTTCTTCTTCGATCGTCGAGGCGACGGCGGAGTTGCCGATATTGGCATTGATTTTAACGAGGAAGTTGCGGCCGATGATCATCGGCTCGCTCTCGGGATGATTGATGTTCGATGGAATGATCGCTCGTCCGCGCGCGACTTCGTCGCGTACGAATTCCGGCGCGCAGCCTTCGCGAATCGCGATGAACTCCATCTCCGGCGTAACGATGCCCTTGCGCGCGTAGTGCATCTGCGAGACGTTGGCGCCGGCCTTCGCGACGCGCGGCTTGCGCGTGCTCGTAAAGCGCACGCCGTCGAGTTCGTGCATCGCCTCGCGACCGCGCCGATAAAGCGAGCTTGCCTTTTCGAGTTCGACGGTGTCGTTGCGCGCTTCGATCCAACCGGCGCGCAATGCGGCGATTCCCGCACGAACGTCGACCGTCACGCCGCTCTCCGCGTACGGCCCGCTCGTGTCGTAGACGGTGTGCGTCTCGCCGTTGGTCAGCGCGATCTCGCGCATCGGCACGCGGATCGACGAATCGCTGCCCTCAACGTAAACCTTGCGCGAACCGCTCGTCGCTTTGGGTGGTGCGATAGCCATGTAAAGCTCCTTCCTACGCCGGCATTACCCGGATCAGGTCTCTGGATTCGCGACGTGCGAATCCTTGCGGTCGGCGCGTCATCCGCGCCCTCTCAGCCCGCGCAATGCGAGCTCCCGTGCCCCAGATATACCCGGTCGCGACGAACTCTCCCCCGGACGTTCAACCAGGGAAACGACGGCCGCACCCAAACGAGGTGCCGGTGCATTCCGGTGAGATTCGCAGCCGATCGGCGGTTCCGTACGTAACGCTCGGGGGCGCGCAACTGGCGGTCGGCGCGGCGGCGATTTTCGCGCGTTGGGCGTTGACGGGCGCGTTGCCGCTGGCGGCCTGCGCCGGGCGGCTTGGCATCGCCGCCGCAATCTTGCTGGTGCTCGCGGCGGTTCGGCGTGATCTGGCGCGCACCAGCAAGCGCGAACGTGCGATCCTGGGCGCGGGCGGATTCTTTCTCGCGCTGCATTTCGCGGGGTGGGTCTGGTCGCTGGAATATACGAGCGTCGCGGTCTCGACGCTGCTCGTCACCACCACGCCGATTTGGACCGCGCTCTACGACTCGATCGTGCGCGGGAAGCACCTCTCGGCGCTGGCCTGGGGCGCGTTCGGACTCGGCGCGGCCGGCTTGGTTCTGATGGTGGGCTTCAATCGCACGACGCCGCCGATTCCCGGGCATGCGATCGCCGGCGCGATCCTCGCGCTCGTCGCCGCGTTTGCCATCGGGGCGTATTGGATCCTCATCCGTGAAGTTCGCGGCGACCTCACGACGCGCACGATCGTCACCCACTCGTACTCGTGGGCCGCGCTCGCGCTGATCGCGGCCGCGCTGCTGACTCGCCAACCGATGCCGCCGCTGCACGACGGCGTCGCGTGGGGCGGCATCGTTGCGATGGCGCTGGTTTCGCAGTTGCTCGGGCACACGGCCATGAACGCCGCGCTGCGCTGGTTCTCTCCGAGCGTGTTGGCGTTTACGACGGTCGTGGAGCCGGTTATCGCCGCCTTGCTCGCGCTGGCGATCTTCCACGAATCGCTCGCACCGCCGGCACTACTGGGCGGCGCGGTCGTCCTGGTGGCGATCGGCATCGTGCTGCGCGAAGAGAACCGAGCCACGGCGGCGCTGCTCACAACGAGTTAGTCTTGGATCCGTCCTTCGGCGGGCTCCGTCCTTCGACAAGCTCAGGATGACAAGGGGGGGGGGGGTCGCTTTGTCATGCTGAGCCTGTCGAAGCATGAGCATGCGACGGGGCCGTCCTTTGACAAGCTTATATGACAAGGAGGGCTCGCTTTGTTGGGCTGGGGGCGACGCATGAGCTTTCTAGGGTGACGAAGCTTGGATGCATCCAGGTGGGCGATTGGATCGATCCATCGAGAAGGGATGGCGGGTGCGGGGCGAAGCGGGCGGCATGACGACGAGTAATACGATGGCTGCGGGCGATCCTCAAGAGACGCGCGAGTGGATCGATGCGATCGAGGGCGTGATCGCAAACGAGGGGCCCGCGCGCGCGCAGGAGCTGATCGGCGAATTGGTCGAGACGGCGCAGCGTCAAGGCGCGCACGTCTCGCTCGGCTTCACGACCCCGTATATCAACACGATCACGCCCAACGAGCAGCCGCCGATGCCGGGGAACGACGAACTCGAGACGCGCATCCGGCACTACATTCGCTGGAACTCGATGGCGATGGTGGTGCGGGCGAACAAAGATTCGTCCGAACTCGGCGGTCACGTCGCGAGCTTCGCATCGTCGGCCACCCTCTACGACGTCGGCTTCAACCATTTCTTTCGCGCGCCCTCGGAGAAGAGCGGCGGCGATCTCGTCTTCATGCAAGGGCATTCGTCGCCGGGCTTTTACGCGCGCGCGTTTCTCGAGGGGCGCATAACCGAAGAGCAGCTGATCAACTTCCGCCAGGAAGTCGACGGCAAGGGCCTCTCGTCGTACCCGCATCCGTGGCTGATGCCGGACTTCTGGCAATTTCCGACCGTCTCGATGGGACTCGGCCCGATCATGTCGATCTATCAGGCGCGTTTTATGCGCTATATGAACGACCGCGGCATCATCGACGCGGGCGATCGCAAAGTGTGGGCTTTTCTCGGGGACGGCGAGACCGACGAACCCGAGTCGCTCGGCGCGATCTCACTTGCCGGCCGCGAGCATCTCGACAATCTGATCTGGGTCGTCAACTGCAACCTGCAGCGGCTCGATGGTCCGGTGCGCGGCAACGGCAAGATCATCCAGGAACTCGAAACCGTATTCAAGGGTGCGGGCTGGAACGTTATCAAGGTCATCTGGGGCAGCGGCTGGGACGCACTGCTCGCGCGCGACACGAGCGGAAAGCTCGTGCAGCTCATGAACGAGTGCGTCGACGGCGACTACCAAACGTTTAAGGCCAACAACGGCGCGTTCGTGCGCGAGCACTTCTTCGGGCGCTATCCGGAAACGGCCGCGCTCGTCGAGCACATGAGCGACGACGATATTTGGGCGCTGCAGCGCGGCGGACACGATCCGCGCAAAGTCTACGCGGCCTATAAGGCGGCGTTCGACCACACGGGGCAGCCGACGGTCATTCTCGCCAAGACGATCAAAGGCTACGGCATGGGCGAGTCCGGCGAAGCGCAGAATATCGCGCACCAAGCGAAAAAAATGAAGGTCGAAGCGATGCGCGCGTTTCGCGATCGCTTCCATCTGCCGATTCCCGACGACAAGATCGCCGAGATCCCGTTCGCGAAACCGCCGGAGAACAGTCCGGAGATGAAATACTTCCGCGAGCGCTTGGAGGCGCTCGGTCACGTGCCGTCGCGTCGCCGCAAGGCTACGGCGCTCGCCGTGCCGGAGCTTGCGGCCTTTGACGCGCAGCTGCACGGCTCGGAGGATCGCGAACTCTCAACGACCATGTCGTTCGTGCGCATCCTCAACGCGATCCTCAAAGATAAAGAAGTGGGCAAGCACGTCGTACCGATCGTCGCCGACGAATCGCGCACGTTCGGTATGGAAGGCATGTTCCGCCAGCTGGGCATCTACTCGTCGGTCGGGCAGCTCTATCACCCGCAAGACGCCGCGCAGTTGATGTGGTATCGCGAAGATAAACAGGGCCAGATTCTGCAAGAGGGCATCAACGAAGCCGGCGCGATCTCGTCGTGGAGCGCCGCCGGAACGTCGTACTCGACGCACGGCGTACAGATGATTCCGTTTTACATCTTCTATTCGATGTTCGGCTTTCAGCGCATCGGCGACCTCGCGTGGGCCGCGGCCGATTCGCGTACGCGCGGGTTCTTGATCGGCGGAACGTCGGGGCGCACGACGCTCAACGGCGAGGGTCTGCAGCACGAGGACGGACACAGCCAAGTCTTCGCTTCGTTCATTCCGAACTGCGTGAGTTACGATCCAACCTACGGCTACGAACTCGCGGTCATCGTGCAAGACGGTCTGCGCCGCATGCTGCACGATCAGGAAGACGTCTATTACTACATCACGGTTCTCAACGAGAACTACCCGCATCCCGCGATGCCGGCGGGCGCCGAGCGGGGCATTCTCAAGGGGATGTATCTGCTGCGCTCGACGGAAGCGGCAGTCTCCAAGAACAAGCAATCGCCGCGGGTTCAGTTGATGGGTTCGGGCGCGATCCTGCGCGAAGTCGAGGCGGCCGCGGCGCTGCTCGCCGACGATTGGAACGTGAGCGCGGATATTTGGAGCGTCACGAGCTTTAACGAGCTGCGGCGCGACGGCATCGATGCCGAGCGGTGGAACTTACTGCATCCAACCGAGAAAGCGCGCATCCCATTCGTCGCCCAGAGTCTCGGCGGGCATGTCGGACCGGTGATCGCATCGACCGATTACATTCGCACGTTTGCCGATCATATTCGACCCTACATCCCGGCGACGAGTTCGGGGCAGGCCCGGCGCTACGTCACGCTCGGAACAGACGGGTTCGGCCGCAGCGACTATCGCGCGAAGCTGCGCAGCTTCTTCGAAGTCGATCGCCACTACGTCGCGCTCTCCGCGCTCAAAGCGCTCGCCGACGACGGTGAGGTTCCGGTCTCGCTCGTGACGGCCGCGATCGCGAAATACAACATCGACCCGAACAAACCCAACCCGGTAACGGTGTAGGAAGGCAGATCCGTGAGCGACACGATCGAAGTACGCGTGCCCGACATCGGCGACTTCAAAGACATTTCCGTTATCGAACTGCTCGTTAAAGCCGGCGATACGGTCGAGAAAGACGACTCGCTGATCGCGCTCGAATCCGACAAGGCAACGATGGAAGTGCCGTCGCCGGCCGCGGGCACGGTCAAAGATCTCAAAGTGAAAGTCGGCGACAAGGTCTCGGAGGGCTCGCTCGTGCTCACGCTTGCGAGCGCCGCGGCGAAGGTCAACGGGGCGGCAGCCGCACCGGCACCGGCGGCAGCCGCACCGGCGCCGGCGGCAGCTGCGGCGCCGCCTGCCGCTTCGCGATCGATCGAACTCACCGTGCCCGATGTCGGTGATTTCAAAGATATTCCGGTCATCGAGATTCTGGTGAAGCCCGGCGACACGATCGCGAAAGACGCATCGCTGGTCGCACTCGAATCGGACAAGGCGACGATGGAAGTTCCATCGAGCGCGGCGGGCACGATCGAGTCGATCGTGGTCAAGGTCGGCGACAAAGTCTCGCAAGGCAGCGTGATCGCGATGCTCACGACGAGCGATGCACCGCCCGCGACGTCTGCACCAACGCCCGCACCCAAAGCGCAACCGGTAAGGCTGGCGCCGGTCGCGCAGCCGGAGCCGGCACAACGCGTTGCGGCGGCGCCGGCGATGAGCGGCGCCGTCCACGCGAGCCCGTCGATTCGGCGCTTTTCGCGGGAACTCGGCGTCGATCTCGCACACGTGAACGCGAGCGGCCCGAACGGGCGCATAACGCGCGACGACGTGCAGAACTACGTTAAGGCGGCGATCGCCGGAGGGACCGGCAGCGCCGGTGCGGCGAGCGGACTCAACCTGGCGCCGTGGCCGAAGATCGACTTCGCGCAGTTCGGCGCGATCGAACGCAAGCCGCTCACGCGAATACAGAAGCTCTCGGGGCCGTACCTGCACCGCAACTGGGTAATGATTCCACACGTCACGCAGAACGACGACGCCGACGTGACCGACCTCGAAGAGTTCCGTAAAGAACTCAACGCCGAGAAGTCGGCCGTCAAGGTGACGATGCTGGCGTTCTTGATCAAAGCGTCGATCGCCGCACTCAAAGAGTTTCCGGCTTTTAACTCGTCGCTCGACGGCGACGAACTGGTCCTCAAAAAGTACTACAACATCGGCTTCGCCGCGGACACGCCGAACGGGCTCGTGGTGCCGGTTATCAAGAACGCCGATCGTAAAGGCATTGCCGAGATCGCCGCGGAGACGTCGGAGCTTGCGAACAAGGCGCGCGAGGGAAAGCTCGGGCCGGCCGACATGTCGGGCGGAACGTTCACGATCTCGAGTCTCGGCAGCATCGGCGGCACGTACTTCACGCCGATCATCAACGCACCCGAGGTTGCGATCCTCGGCGCGTGCCGCGCCGCTATCCGCCCGGTCTGGGACGGCAAACAGTTCGTCCCGCGGCTGATGCAGCCGCTCTCACTCTCATACGATCACCGCGTGATCGACGGCGCCTCCGCCGCGCGCTTCACAACCCTACTCACCAAACTCCTCGCCGACATGCGCCGCGCCCTACTCTAGCATCGTCCTTCTACAGGCTCCGTCCTTCGACAGGCTCAGGATGACAAGGTTTTGCTTTGTCATGCTGAGCTTGTCGAAGCATGAGCTTGTCGAAGTATGACGGGCTATTTGGTTTTTAGTTGGCGGAGGACGTATTGGAGGATGCCGCCGTGGCGGTAGTATTCGGATTCGTCGGGGGTGTCGATTCGTAGGAGTACTTTGAACTTGAGCGAGGCGCGTTCGGCGTCGGAGGCGGTTACGGTGAGATGCATGCGCGGCGTGATTCCGGCTTCGATGCCGGTGATGTCGAACGTCTCTTCGCCCGTGAGTGCGTAGGTCGTGATGTCGGCGCCGTCGAGGAATTGCAGCGGTAAGACGCCCATGCCGATCAGGTTGCTGCGATGGATGCGTTCGAACGATTCGGCGATGACGGCCTTGATGCCGAGCAGATGCGGCCCTTTCGCCGCCCAGTCGCGCGAGCTGCCCGAGCCGTACTCTTTGCCCGCGAGGATGACGAGCGGCGTCCCATCGGTCTTGTACTTCATGGCGGCATCGAAGATCGACGTCTGTTCGCCGGTGGGAAGATAGCGCGTGTAGCCGCCCTCGATGCCCGGCACGAGCTGGTTGCGCAAGCGTACGTTGGCAAACGTACCGCGTACCATCACTTCGTGGTTGCCGCGGCGCGCGCCGTAAGAATTGAAGTCGCTCGGCGAGATGCCGCGCTCCATGAGGTATTTCGCGGCGGGGCTAGCCTTGGCGATGTTGCCCGCGGGTGAGATATGATCGGTCGTGACCGAATCGCCGAGCAGCGCGAGCACGCGCGCGCCCTTGATGTCGGCGAGCGCCGGCGGTTGGGCCGGCATGTTTTCGAAGTACGGCGGTTTCTTGACGTATTCGGATTTCGGATCCCACGTGAAGCGTTCGCCGGAGGGTACGTCGAGCTGCGCCCAATGATCGTCGCCGCGGAACACGTCGGAATAGGTCGACTTGAACATCTCG
>DATBTN010000012.1 GCA_036559195.1 Candidatus Baltobacteraceae bacterium | reverse complement strand
ACGTCGTCGACGGTCTCCCGTCGAGCGATCGGAGTGTGTGTCTCGCCGCGCACGGCCACCACGGCCGGGCGGGCGAACCGGTTGTAGTTGCTGGCCATCGAATACGTGTACGCACCGGTCGTGCAGACGGCGATGAGGTCGCCGGCGCGCGTATCGGCCGGCAGCGGCGCGGTGACGATGCGATCGTTCTCGCACGAACGGCCGCACAGAACGGTTTCGCGCGGTGCCCCACCGGCGCGCGAGGCGAGGAGCGGATGGTGGTAGGCGTCGTAGAGTGCCGGTCGCGGATTGTCGGCGATCCCGCCATCGACGACAACGTAGGGCATCCCGTATTGCTCCTTCGCCGCCATCACGCGGTACAACGAGGTTCCGGCGCGAGCGATCAGCGCGCGCCCCGGTTCGATGCCCAGGCGCGCCGCCGGAAGGTTCGCACGCCGGGCGCTCTCGCTGAAGGCATCGGCCAGCCCCGTGATCGTGGACGGTATATCCAGCTCGGCGTCGTCGCCGGGATGCATCCGCACGCCAAAACCGCCGCCGGCGATGATGCGATCGCCGTGCAAGCCGATGGCGGCCGCTCGCGCCGCGACGTCGACGAGCGCGCGAACGTTCGCGGCGAAGGCCGCGCTTTCGTAGATCTGCGAGCCGATGTGCGCGTGCAAGCCGCGGTACCGCAATGCCGCCGCTCGATTGAAGATGTCGGCCGCCGCCGGCAGCGCATCGGCCGGCATGCCGAACTTCGTCTTGTCGCCGGCGGTTCGTACCAGCTCGTGCGTGTGAGCCTCGATGCCGGTATTTATGCGCAGCACCACGTCGATCCGGCGATCGTCGCGCGCGCGCGCCGCCAGCCGCTGCAGTTCGTCGAGGCTGTCGGCGACGATCGTGCCAACGCGGCCGGCGGCCGCCGCCGCGAGCTCTTCGTCGCTCTTTCCGCAGCCGTGAAGCGTGATGCGCGCGGCCGGGAAGCCGGCCCGTTCCGCCGTAACGAGTTCGCCGAGCGAACAGACGTCGAGCGCCAGCGGCGTGGATGCGAGGTGCCGTGCGAGGGCGCGCAGGAGCAAGGCTTTGCCGGCATAGGCAACTTCAATGCCGTGAGGCTGCGCGGCCGCAACGAACTCGGCGATCGCCGCATCCAGCACGCCGTAGTCGATGGCGAGCAGCGGCGTTCCGTAGCTCTCGGCCAATTCTTCGGCACGGACGCTGCCGATAAACAGCGCGCCATCGCGACGCGATTGTCCGGGCGCGACTCCATCGTGCCAGGTCAATAGCCGAGTAGACGAAACGGTCATCGCGCGTCTGTGTTCGAAGAAGAACGCCAATCTCCCGGAGGACAAACGTGGAACGTGGACCGCAGAACCTGATCGCGAGCTACCCGCACTGGCCGGTCGACGGCTGGCAGCCTCAACTACCGCACGGCCGAATCGAGCGGATCTACACGCATTGGTCCGCTCACGACTATAGCGCCGTTTTCCCGGCCTACCATTTTTGCGTCGCCCTCGACGAGCTCGGCAAGATCGTCGTGGTTAACACTCACGACGTGCGCGAGAATATGCGCGACGTGTACCAGGACCCCGAGGCGCCATACGCCGCGCACACGCGCGGGCGCAACTCGCATGCTCTCGGAATCTCGATCATGTCGATGCAGGATTCGCGCCCCGACGACTTCGGGCCGTATCCGTTGACCGAGCCGTTGATCGACGCGTTGTGCGCGGTCGGCGCAAAGCTGGCGGCGTATTACGGCGTTTCGATCGACGCCGAGCACGTGATGAGCCACGCCGAGGCGGCGCTGCATGACGGATACTTCGGAACCGCTCCCGAGCAGCGCTGGGATATCGCCCGCTTGCGCCCGGAGGATCGGCCGCTCGTTGCGCGAGACGGCATCGACGTGGGCGAGGAATTGCGCGCGCGCATGCGAGCGTTCGCGTGAGCGCCGAGTGGCTGATTGCGATCTCCACGGCGGGAACGTTCGTGGTTATCGCAGCTTCGGCCGCGGCCGCCCTGCTGCAGTTGCGACACACGCGCGGGAGCAATCAGATCGTCGCGCTCACCGAGTGCCGCGAAAAACTTGAATCCGAAGAGTTTCAGAACGCGCGGGAGTTTCTGATGACGTCCGTGCCGAGACTGCTCGCCGATCCAAGCGTTCGAGCCAAACTTAGCGATCCGATCTTTCCCAGCGAATTGCGGCCCGCCGGAACCGTGGCCAATTTCTTCGAGTCGATGGGCGCTTTCGTGCGTTTCAACATCATCGACAAAACCATCGCCTGCGATCTCTGGTGCGCCGTAGTAGTGTCGTCGTGGGATGCGATTTTACCAGTGACGCGGATCGTTCGCGTAGAGAATCCGGGCGTCTGGGAAAATTTCGAGTACTTAGCCGCGCTCTCGCAAGACTTTATGATTCGCCATCCGTCGTCGTATCCGCCCGGGATGCGTCGGATGCCGCTGGAATAGCCAGCGCGCGCAGTTCTTCGATGCGCGCGAATGCCCGCCGCAGATGCGGAATGACGATCGAACCGCCGACGATCAGCCCGACGTTGAGAGCGTCGTGCAGTTCGGAATCGGTCAAACCGATCTCCGCGCACTGACCGAGATGGTAGGTGACGCAATCGTCGCACCGCAGCACGAGCGACGCGACCAGCCCGCAGAGTTCCTTGGTGCGCCGGTCGAGCGCGCCGTCTTCGTACGCGCGCGTATCGAGATTGAAGAAGCGCTTGATGCCCAGGTGCCCGGAGTCGAGAATCTTCGCGTTTGCTTCGCGCCGAAATTCGTTGAACTCGTGAATGCCGTCGTGCGTGTCGGAAATCGTCGTACTCCTTAAACGGGCTTCGCCAACGGCGCGAACTGCGCCATGAATCGTTCGATCGCGGGCACGGCGACGCCGGCCTCCTGCAAGCGGCGGGGGATCGCCTCCGGTGACGACGGCGGCGCGACGCACATGAAGGGCGCGACTCCGCCGTCGCTGCGCACCTTCACGTTCTCGGCCGCGGCGGGAATCAGCGCCGTTTCGTAGGGCGCGAGCGACGCGCCGCCGCCCTCGCAGGCCAGTTCCAGCGAATCCTCGAGTGCCATGACGATTAGCGGGTGGCCGTGCGTACCCAGCACCGCGGCCGTCTCGGTGGCGCTGATGCGTTCGACGACGAATCGCGGTTCGGCAATAAGCATCGTGCGCGCGAAACCTTCGTACGCGTAGCTCAACTCCTCGATCGCGCTGGCGAAGGACTGGTGGTAATCGAGTACGTCGCCGGCTTTTTGCACGTGCAGTTCGCGCGGCTTGCCATCGGTGCCGGTGCGATTCCAGTCGAAGATGCGATAGGTGAGATCGCTCGCCTGCTGCGTTTCGAAGAGCACGATTCCCGCTCCAATGGCGTGCAGCGTGCCGGCGGGCAGATAGAACGCGTCGCCGGCCTTCACCGCAACGTGCCTGAGAATCTCGCCGAGCGAACCGTCCGCAACGCGACGTTCGTATTCGCGGCGATCGGTCTCACGCGACCAGCCGAGGACGAGCTGCGCGTTGGGCTCCGCGTGCATGATGTACCAGCACTCGGTTTTGCCGTTGGGCTGGTGTTCGACGCGCTGCGCGTAGGCATCGTCGGGATGGACCTGCACCGAGAGCGACGCGCGGGCATCGATGATCTTCGTCAAAATCGGAAAGATTCGCGCGCCGTCGAGATTGCCGAGCAAATCGGCGCCGAGCTCCGCGCGCAGCTGTGCCACGGTACGCCCGGCCAACTCGCCGTTACGAACGCGATTCTCATCCCAACATTCCCACGATTCGCCGATCTTTTCGGCGGGATCGCCGCGTTTGCCGTACTCGCGCACGAGCGCGTCGCCGCCCCAGATGGCGCCGGAGAGTTTCGGATCGAGAACGTACGGATAGAGGCGCTGGTCAGACATGAAACGGTTCACCTATCAGATCGGCTTGCAGCAGTCCGCGCGCGGAGTTTCCAACGTAGAACGCATCGGCGTCTCGCAGATCTTCGAGATGCAGAACGCGCTCGACGGCCCGGCCGCTCTGTACGAGTTCGGCCCGCAGAATCCCCGGCAGCACGCCGCACGCGAGCGGCGGCGTAGAGAGTGTATTCCCGCTTTGCACGAAGATCGTCGTGCGGGAGCCTTCGGTCAGCTCGTCTCGCTCGTTTTGCAACAGCGCGTCGAAGCAGCGGCGTTCGGCCGCCTGCCCGGCCGCGAGTGCGTGCGCCGGGCGCCACGAGGACTTGACCGCCAGCATCGGATCGGACGAATCGACCCGCGCGGCGGCCAGGCACAGGCGCACCGGGGACGGCGTTGGCGCCAGCGGCTCGCAGTCGATCGCGAGATCGCCATCGAGCGTGAGGCGAACTCGCACGAAGGACGGCGTCTGAGTCGCGGCGGCCGCGGCGATGCGCCGCGCAGCATCGTCGCGATCGAACGGAACGCCAAAGCGTCGCGCCGTGCGCTCCAGCCGCGCGAGATGCGCCGCGATATCGCTCGGGTGCGGCCCGCCGCGAAAGCTCTCCCAAAAGCGGAACGGCTCGATCGCCGGGCGCAGGGAGCGGGTCTTGAGCATCACCTCGTTCCACTCATCGGCCGCCAGCGAATCGGCCACGATGCCGCCGCCCGCGTTGTAGGTGGCGCGCTGCCGGGAGCGATCGACGCGCAGGCTGCGGATCGCAACGTTCCACCAGCCGGCGCGGCCTGGTCCGAGATACCCGACGGTGCCGGTGTAGGGACCGCGCGCGTGCGGTTCCACGGCGGCGATCTGCTCCATCGCCGCGCGTTTGGGCGCCCCGGTGATGCTGCCGCATGGAAACATCGCGGCGAAGACGTCGGCGAGCGGAGTCGCCGCGCGCACTCTCCCGGCGATGGTCGAGGTCATGGTGGCGAACGTTGGGTAGCGCTCGATCTCGAAGAGCCGCTCGACGCGCACGTCGTCGCAGAGGCGGTGCAGGTCGTTGCGCAGGAGATCGACGATCATCACGTGCTCGGCGCGGTTCTTTGGCGAATCCAGCTCCCACGCGCGCTCGAGCGGCGCGGTACCCTTCATCGGTTTGGTGACGAGCCGCTCGCCTTCGAAGCGCAGGAAGAGTTCGGGCGAGAGCGAGAGGATCGCCGTCTCGCCGTCTTCCACGTAGGCGTTATACCCGGCGGCGTTGCGCTCGCTCAAACGCGCGAACGCGGCCAACGGATCGCCGGTACATGCCGCATCGAACGGTACGGTGTAGTTCACTTGGTAGACGTCGCCCTCGCCTATCGCGTGCGCGATACGCGCGATGGCGTCGCCGTAGGCGCGCGCATCGATGCGCGGGAGCAGCGGTCCGAGCGCAAAGGGTGCCGTCTCTCCCGCGAGCGTGATGACGCGCGGCGCCGAAAAGATCCCGAGAACCGAGCTGCCTTCATAGTCGATGAAGCCGGCGACGAACCGGCCGTCCTTCAAGGCCGCGTCGGCACGCTCGAGCGATGCTTGCGTCTCGGGCCGCGAGGCGGCTCGCAGCGTCTGCAGGGGGTTCTCGAAGAGCAACGCCGGCGCGCTGCCGGCGATCACGCGGAACGGCATGGCGGAGCTTTCGCTCCGGATGCGACGGTAAACTCCGCCGCGTACGCCGAAGCCTGCGCTCCATCACCATGACACACGTTTACATCGGCATCGGCTCGAACCTGGGCGATCGCCAGGCCAATATCCTCGCCGCCCTCCAGCGCCTGCGCAGCCGGACGCGCATTCTGGCCGTCTCGTCGTTTTACGAGAGCGCGCCGGCCGGCGGGGCCGATGGTCCGGCGTTTCTCAACGTTGCGGCCTCGCTCGAAACGGAGATGGATCGCTCGGCCTTCGAGGCGTGCGCACGCGACGTCGAAACGGCCGTCGGCCGCGCGAGCACCCATAAGCTGGCGGCACGGCCGATCGATATCGATCTGCTCGTTTTCGGTACGGGTTACGTTCATCCGCAGCTTGCGTCGCGATCGTACAACGCGATTCCGCTGGCCGAGATCGCCTCGGAGTTCGCCTCGCCGGCCGCAGGCAGCAACGGCGTGCGACGCAAGACGCGTACGCTCCATTTCGACGCCAACCGCCAGGAAGAGGCGCCCGACGTGCGCCTCTCGCTCAATCGCGTCGGCGTCTCCGGCGTGCGCCGGATCGTGCACTTGAATATCGACGGCAAGGAACGCGTCTTCAACGGCGAGTTCGCGATGGTCGCCGATCTCGCGCCGGATAAAGCGGGCGTGCACATGTCTCGCTTCTCCGAAATATTGGAAGAAGCCGCGCTCGACGTGCTCGCTCGCGCCGACGCGCCCGCGCGCATCGAACAGCTCACCGAGGCGATCGCGCGCGAGGTGGTGCGCAGCCAGCGCGCCATTCGCGCCGACGTTCGCCTGCGCGCGGATTTCGCGCTCGAGCGCTGGACGCCGGTCAGCGGCAAGCGCGGCGAGGAGATCTATACGCTGATCGGCATCGCACACGCCGATGCTGGCGGATCGCGCCGCGTCGTCGGCGTCGAGGCCGAAGGCATGACGGCGTGTCCGTGCGCGCAGCTCATGGTGCGCGAACACAGCATGCACGAATTGATCGAAGCGGGATTCTCCGAGTCCGACGCCAAGCGCGCGCTCGACGCGTTGCCCGTGGCGACGCACAATCAGCGCGGCAAAGGTTCGGTGCTCTTGGGCGTCGAGGAGCGATTCGCCGAGGCGGTGCGCGCCGAAGATCTCGTGGAGATCGTGGAAAACTCGATGTCGAGCGAGACGTATGACTTGCTTAAACGGCCCGACGAATTCTTCATCGTGAACAAGGCGCATCACAATCCGAAGTTCGTGGAGGACGTCGTGCGCGGAATCCTCGCGCGTTCCCTCGACGTCTACGGCGATCTCGGCGACGAAACGTTCGTGGCCGCGACGCAGATCAATTACGAATCGATTCACAAGCACGACGCATTCGCCGAAGCCTACGGCACGTTCGGCGAATTCCGCGCCGAGCTGCGAACGGCGCAATACGTGACGCGCAAGACCGATCTCGCCTCGTGGCTCGGGACGCGCCCGTCGGTTATAGTAACCTAGGTTCAAAAAAGACGGGCGAGGAGTATCGGACAACCCCAGCGTCTAAACTCGTCCGCATCGATGGCACCGGGCACTCTCTCGAAGCGCTTACAGCGCTTCATTACGCGTTCGATCTCTTCCGTGGAGCAGATAGACGTTCTGTTGCTGCTCCGGCGCGAGCCGTCGCGGCCGTGGTCCGCACACGAGATCAGCCGCGAGTTGCGCAGCACGCCGCAGTCGATCGCGAGCCGACTGCAGGCGTTGCGCCACCACGGCCTGCTTCGTGCCGATGGCGAGCGGTATCGCTACGATCCGTCGAAGCACGACGACGTTGTGGCCGAACTCCAAGAGGAGTATGACGTGCGTCGCGGCCGCGTGATCGAGGCGATCTTCGCGCGCTCGATCGATACCATGCATTCATTCGCCGACGCGTTCCGATTGGGTGAGGACGACGATGATCGCTGAAATTGTCTATCTGCTATGCACGGCAACGAGCCTGCTCTGCGCCGTACTGCTCTTCCGAAGTTATCAGCGGCAGCGCATCGCGCTGCTGTTTTGGAGCGGCCTCTGCTTCGTCGGGCTGTTCCTCAACAACGCCCTGCTGTTCGTCGATCTGGTCCTGCTGCCGGCCGGCGACCTATCGATCCTGCGCGTGCTGCCGGCCGCGCTCGGAATGATCGTTCTGTGTTACGGACTCGTGCGGGAGATGGCGGCGTAATGTATTTATTTCTCAGCGGCATCATCGCCATGGGCTCCTTCGTCGCCGCCGTCTACTTCGCGAACTTTTGGCGGCGTACGTCGGAACGTCTGCTGCTCTACTTTGCCATCGCTTTCGCACTGCTCGCGCTGGAACGGCTGATCCTAGCAATCTTCGATCTACCAGAACAAGCCCAACCCGCCATCTACACGATCCGCTTCATCGCCTTCGTCCTAATCCTCATCGGCATAGCCGCCAAAAACCGCCCCCGCCGCTAACCCCCCTTGTCATCCTGAGCCTGTCGAAGGACGACGCGCAGAACCCGCTCATGCTTCGACAAGCTAAGCATGACAAAAAAAAGGCTGCCCCTTGTCATCCTGAGCCTGTCGAAGGACGAGGCGCAGAACCCGCTCATGCTTCGACAAGCTCATGCTTCGACAAGCTCAGCATGACAAAAAAAAGGCTGCCGCTTGTCATCCTGAGCCTGTCGAAGGACGACGCGCGGAACCCGCTGATGCTTCGACAAGCTCAGCATGACAAAAAAAAAGGCTGCCGCTTGTCATCCTGAGCCTGTCGAAGGACGACGCGCGGAACCCGCTCATGCTTCGACAGGCTCAGGCTTCGACAAGCTCAGCATGACAATTCGAGGTGGGCGATGCGGGCTTTGAGCGATGGGTGCGTTGAGAAGAAGAACTCGTACCAGGTGGGCTGCTCGTCTTCGGCGAGGTTTTGCGCGCGCAGCCGCGCGAACGCGGCGGCGCCGGTTCGCGGAGCTTGCGTGGCGGTGACGGCGAAACGATCGGCGGCCCATTCGCGCGAGCGTGAGAACGCGCAGAGCGCGGGGCGCGCGACTTGTGAAAAGAGCGATATCCAGAAGAAGACGCGCGCCAGCGTTCGCGGGTGCTCGCCATCGTCGCGTACCTCGGCGCGCGTGGTAATCGAGGCGGCGGCCAGCAGCAGCGTCGTCACGAGCTGGCTCAAGCCGATCATGCGCCAACTATCTTTGCTGACGTAGTGTCCGAGTTCGTGCGCGATCACGAACTCGATCTCGTCGGGCGGAAAGCCCTCGAGCAGCGTGTCGCCGATGACGATGCGATGCGTGCGTGCGACGCCCGCAACGTAGGCGTTCGCCTTCTTTGTCTGACGGCTCATGTCGACGCGCAGGATCGCGGCATCCCCGCAGCCGTACCGCGCCGCCAGCGCTCGCAAGCGTACCTCGAGCGGCCCGGTTAGCGGTTCGAAGCGATTGAAGAGCGGCATGATCCAGAGCGGCACGGCAACGTTCGCCAGAACGAAGAGCGGAAACGCGCCGGCACTCGCGATCCACGGCCAGGCGGCGCGGTTGCGCCGGATTACGGCGCCGAAGAGACCGGCGAGCGCGCTCGAAACCGCGGCTCCCACGAGCGTCTCCTTCACGCGTTCGGTCAGCCACGCGCGTCGCGTTTGCTCGCTCAGACCATAGCGGCGCTCGAGCGTGTAGCCTTCGACGAACTCCACCGGCAGTTCGAGCGCGGCCTCGAGCAGTTGGGCGACCGCGGTGAACGTGACCGGGCGCAGCCAGCCCCACGGCGTTCGCGTCAGCCGATCGATCGCGTTGGCACCACCCCCGAACGCGAAGGCCGCGGTGCCCGCCGTAGAGCGCAGAATCCCCGCGAGCGCGAGCGCGCGGCGACGACGCCCGTAGGCGGCGGCGTCGGCCGGCATCGCCGGTGCCGGCAATCGCAGCTCGCGCGCGGCCTCGAAGACGCGATACGCGACGTACCCAAGCGAGATTCCCGCAGCGATGCCGACAAGAGACTTGCGCGTGTTCATGGTACTCCCGAAAGACGATGGTAAGAGCTTTGACCAATGCGCGCGTCTACGGCTACGATCCGCGCTCCCGCACCTATACCCGTCACGACGGTCTACTCCTCGAAGGGTCGAAGATCGTGAGTCTCGGGCTCGCGCAGGCAGGCGCCGGGATCGAGCGCATCGATCTGGCGGGTGCGACCGTGCTGCCGGCGTTCGCGGATTGCCACGTCCATCTCACCGATACCGGCTATTTCCTGGCCGAGCGCAACTTCAACGACCTGCACTCGTACGCGGCGTACGCGGCGCGCGTGGAGCGCTTACCCGCGGAACCGTTCGTGCTGGCCGGACAATACGATGAAAGCTCGTGGAACGATCGGCGTCTCGCCGACGCCGCGCCCCTAGAGCGCGCGTTTCCCGATGCGTTCGCGCTGCTGGTGCGCATCGACGGCCACTCGTGCATCGTCAATCGCAAAACGCTCGCCTGGCTCGATCTTCCGCGCGAGGTGCAGGGCATCGAACGCGACGCCGCCGGCGAACCGACCGGCAAACTCTTCCTCGAAGCGAACTGGAGCGCGCAAGCGCGCTTCTTCGCCGCGCTCCCAACGGCGTCGAAACGCGCGGCCGAGCGGCGCGCGGCGGAACTCGCGCTCGCGCACGGCGCGCTGCATCTGCACGTGCAACTCGTCGGCTTCGCGCGCGAGGAGTACGCCGCCGAGATCGCGGCAATTCGCGAATTGCCCGGTGCGAAATGGTATCCGAAGATCTGCGAGCCCGATCCGCAACTCGCGCACGAACTGGGACTGCCGTTTATCGGCGGCGACGTCTTTCTCGACGGCTCGATCGGTAGCTGCACCGCCGCCGTCGGCGAGCCGTTTCGGGTTTCGATGCAGGGCGCCGCGCCGGGCCTCGGCGAGCTGAAATACAGCGACGATCAAGTCTATACGTATTTCTCGACCGCCGAGGCGCTCGGAGTCTCCGCGGGCGTGCACGCAATCGGCGACCGCGCGATCGAACAATGCGTCGCGACCTGGGAGCGCGTCCTCGGCGGTAAACCCAGCGGTCGCGGCACCCGGCATTTCATCGAACACTTTGAAATCGCGCGCCCCGAACACATCGAAGCCTGCGCGCGCCTTGGCATCTATCTCTCGATGCAGCCCCAATTCGATCTGCTCTGGGGCGGCGAGGGCCGCATGTACGACGAGCGTCTCGGTACCGAACGGATGCGTACGATGAACGCGCTCGGGCGCATCGAACGCGCGGGCGGCGTCCTCTGCGGGGGCGACGACAGTCCGGTCTGCGATCTCAATCCGCTCGCCGGCATGCAAGCCTGCCTCGATCACCACGAACCGCAGGAACGCTTGAACGCGGCTCAAGCGCTCACCATGTACGCGTACAACGCCGCGCGTTTCGGCCACGTTGAAAAAAGCACCGGCCTTCTCGCGCCGGGCTATTGCGCCGATCTCGCGGTTCTCGACCGCGACCCGCTGGAAGGCGGCGCCGCGTTCGCCGATTGCAACGTCTTGCAGACCTGGTCCGATGGGAACGTCGTCTACGCATGCCCGTAAACATCTTCGGTCTGCTCGCGCCGATTCCACCGGTGCTGCTGCTCGGCGCGATCGTCGTAACCGCGATGCTCTACTACGAACGCGTGCCGTCGCGCCCGCGCCGCGCCGCTCTCTGGTTCATCATCGTTATTGCAACGCTGCTCACCGCATTCGCACCGAAAGCCGGCTGGCTGGCGCTCTTGGCAACGCCTGTAGACGCAGCGCTGCTAGCGGTTGCGCTATTACTGCTCGCACCGCGAAAACGTGCGTCGATGACCGTCACGAGCGCCGTCATCCTCGGCCTCTTCGCCGCGTTCGTCGTCTACGCGATGACCGTCGGCATGAACGGCATGAAGATGTAACTCGCCCCGTCCTTCGACAAGCTCCGTCCTTCGACAAGCTCAGGATGACAAAAAGGAACGGGGCTTGCGTGGGGGATGGGCGTCCCGCAGCAGCAAGCCCATCCCCCACGCAAGCCGGCGCGGCACCCGCGCAACTGCGCCCGCCAGGGCCTAGATGATGGAGATAGTTTCCTGGGGGCGCGGGTGTTTGGCCAGGGCGTCGAGGAGGGCGGCGGCGAGTTCGTCGCAGACGGGATCGTCGATCTCTTCGATGCGACCCTCGTCGGCTAGGCGGGCCTTGTTCGGGTCGATCGGAAGGCGTGCGAAGACCGGAGCTTGCGCGAGTTCGGAGACGCGGTCGGCGTAAGACGGGCCGAAGATTTCGTATTTCGTTCCGGTATCGGGCGCGATGAAGTACGACATGTTTTCGACGACGCCGAGGATCGGCTTCTTGAGCTGGTGCACGAGATTCGCGGCTTTGCGTACGATCATCGTCGCGAGCGCTTGCGGCATCGTGACGAGCACCACGCCGTCGACCGTTAGCGATTGCAGGACGGTAAGCGGCGCGTCCGAGGTGCCGGGCGGCAAATCGATGAGCAGCACGTCGAGTTCGCTCCAGAGCACCTGCTCGTAGAATTGCCGAATGACGCCGGAGAGAATCGGTCCGCGCCAGATCATCGCGGTATCTTCTTTGTCGGTGAGCAGATTGGCGCTCACGATCTCGATGGCGCTGCGCGAAACGGCGGGTACCATGAGCGGCTGCGGTTGGCCTTGCGGCGTTTTCGGCGCGTTCGGATCGGCCTCGATCGTAAGCGGTTCGCGCAGACCGAAGAGTTTCGGAATCGACGGACCGGTGATGTCGCCGTCGAGAATGCCGACGCGCAGGTGGCGCCGGCGCAAGCCGATTGCGAGCAGCGCGGTAACGAGCGATTTGCCGACCCCGCCTTTGCCCGACATCACCGGAACGACGTATTTGATCTTCGCGCGCCGCTTGAACTCACCGGGAGCGCGCCGCAGCGGCGTGCGGTCTTCGTTGCTGACGTTGGGCACGAAACCGGAGAGCCGGGCCTGAGCGAGTGCCGCGAGCACGGGCTCGATGCGCAAACCGTGCGCTTTTACACCCTGTTCGATCGTTTCGTACTTATTGACGCCGCAGCCGGCGCAGTGCAGACCGAATTGGGTTAGCACGGCCTCGGCGATCGGCAGTTGGCCGACCAATTCGCTAATATTGGTCTGCGGCGTAATCTCGAGTTCGATGTGGGGCATGCACCCTGCTTCGCGCAGCGCTCGCTCATCTACTATGCGACCTTTGTCCGCCGCCGGTGCGGAGGGCGGCCCGAAATCCGGCGGGAACGAGGCTCTCTCGTGAACAGCAAGATGCTCGCCGACTCGACGCCCGCCTACGATCGCGCCGCTTCCGTGCTGGCCGGCGGATGCGACTCACCGGTTCGCTCCGGCTGGGGCGTGGGCGGCGCGCCGTTCGTGCAAAGCCGCGGCGACGGCGCTTACGCGTACGACGAGAACGGCGAGCGCTACGTCGATTACATTATGGCCTACGGGCCCTTGCTCTTCGGGCACACGCATCCCGCGCTCACGACCGGTCTGGACGCACTCGCGGCGGGCGGATTGGTCTATGGTTCGACGCATCCCGAAGAGGTTCGGCTAGCCGAACGCATCCGCGCGTATCTTCCCTCGATGGAGCGCATGCGCTTCGTAACGAGCGGCACCGAAGCCGTGATGAGCGCCGTTCGCGTGGCGCGAGCGCACACCGGACGCAAGCTGATCTTGAAGTTTGCGGGGAACTATCACGGACACTTCGATCTCGCGCTCTTGAACGCGGGCGCTTCGGCGCACACGGCCGACGCGCGTAAGAGCGGGATACCGCAAGGCGTGATGGACGACGTCGTGGTCGCACGCTACAACGATCTCGCCAGCGTCGACGCGCTGCTGCTCGGACGCGAAGACGACCTGGCGGCGATTATCGTCGAGCCGATCGTTGGGAATATGGGCTACGTGACGCCCGTCGAGGGATTTCTGGCGGGATTGCGCGAGCGCGCCGATCGCCGCGGAGCGTTACTGGTCTTCGATGAGGTCATCACCTGGCTGCGTTTCGGGTTGCGGGGCGCGCAGGGCCGCATCGCGATTCGGCCCGACATCACGACGATCGGAAAGATCATGGGCGGCGGGTTCCCGATCGCCGCGTTCGGCGGTCGCGAAGACGTGATGGCCGCGCTCGCGCCGCTCGGATCGACCTTCACCGGCGGCACTCACGCGGGCAATCCCTTCGCCGTGGCGATGGCGCATCGCACGATCGACTTGCTCGAGGCTCGCCCCGAGTACTACGCCTATATGGACGGCCTAGGTAAACGACTGGCCGACGGTATTCGCGCGATCTTCGCGCGGCGCGCGCTGCCGTACGCGGTGGTGCAGCACGAGTCGGTCGTGGATTTCAAGTTCCGTCCCGGAGCGCCGACGCGCAATTACGACGATGCGCTGGCGGCCGATAAGGCGCGGTACGGAGCGTACTATCATGCGATGCGCGCGCGCAAGATTTTGCTGCCCCCTTCGCAGAACGAGGTGATGTTCGTCTCCACGGCGCACGCGCCGGCCGATATCGACGAAACGCTCGCCGCCATCGACGCTTCGCTCGAAGAGATCGGTCCGTAACGGTGCGGCGGCGCAGATTTTTGGGCGCGCTCGCCGCAGCGGCGGCGGCACCGCTCGGCGCGCGCGCCGCAACGCAGGCGATGCCGTCGCCCAAAGCGATTGTCGCGCTCGTTCGCGCGGAATATCTGCACGCTTGGAACGGTTACAAGCGCTTCGCGTGGGGACACGACGAGGTGCGGCCGGTCAGCGGCACGCCTCACGATTTCTTTATTCCGGGGCATTCGCTCGGGCTCTCGATCATCGAGTCGATGGACACGCACTACGTTATGGGTCTGGATGCGGAACTCGCTTCGTGCGTGCGCTGGCTGCGGACGAACCTCACCTTCGATGTGGACGGTGAGGTCGAAATGTTCGAAGCCGTGATTCGCATGGTCGCGGGCCTGACGACTGGCTATTACGCGACCGGCGAACGCTTCTTGCTTGAGGGCGCGCGCGATTTGGCCGACCGGCTGCTGCCCTGTTTTAGCAAGTCGCCGACGGGCGTTCCATATCGCTTCGTTAACCTGCGCACTGGCGCGGTCCGCGGTGCCGTCACCAATCTGGCGGAAGCCGGTTCGAATATCTTGGAGTTCGCGGACCTCTCGCGCTTGACGGGCGATCCCAAATACCGCGACGCTTCCAAGCGCGCGTACCGCGCCGTCATCGAGAAGCGTTCCGCACTCGATCTCCTGGGCACGTATTTCGATGTTGAAAAGGGCGTCTTCACGCAGAACGACGACGTCGCGCCGAATCCGCCGGCCGATTCGTTCTACGAATATCTCTGGGGCGGCTGGGCGATGCTCGGCGATAGTGACTGCCGCGATTGGTATCGCATGCTGACGGGCGCGCTCTTGAAATACGCATCGGTTCGCGTCGACGGGAATCTCTGGTTTCAAGCGGTGGATTACACGACCGGGCGCCCCACCGGCGATCGCTCGCAATCCGAACTCGCAGCGTTTTACGCCGAAGTTTTAGCCAAAGGCGGCGAGCGATCGATGGGCGCCGCGTACTACGATTCGTTTACGGCGGTCGCCGAAAAATACGAGCTGATTCCCGAAACGTTCGACTTTACGACGTTCGCCGTCGATCCAAACGATCCGGGCTTCGAACTGCGGCCCGAATACCCGAACGCGGCGTTTGACCTGTGGTTTCTCACCCGCGATCCGAAATACCGAACGACCGCCTACGCGCACTTCTTGGCGTTGCAGAAGCACTGCCGCGTGCCGAACGGCTACACGGTGCTAACCGACATCCGCACGACGCCGATGACGCAGGGCGACCTGTTTCCCGCCTACGCCTTTTCGGAGAACTTCAAGTATCTTTACCTGATGTTTGCCGGCAGTCTGCGCTTCGACGGCGGCGGATATTATCTCAACACCGAAGGCAAAGTCATGCGCGGGCTGCGCGGGAATCCGGTCCGGGTGCCGCCCGTCTACTCGCGGACCGGCACCGGATAGGCGACCGGGCTGCGGTGCCCGGCGGCGTCCACCGCCCGTACGCCGATGATGTAGTCGTCCTTGAGGATCGGCAGCGTCGCTTGCGTGACGTTGCCCACATCGTGTGAATATTGCCAGACGGGCGAGGTCGTTTCACGCCACACGAACTCATACGAGGCCGCGTGCGGAACCGCTTTCCAGCGCAGCGTCGTATCGTAGCCCAGCACTTTGGTCAGCATCTCGGCTTGCCGCGGTGCCTTCGGCCCGTACGCGAGCGCCGCGAGGGCCGCAACGTTCATCTTCGTTACGCGCGCGACGTAATCGAAATCGACGTAGCGCAGCAGGTCGCCGTACTGGATGCCGTTTTCGATACGGATGTTTTGGTGCTGGTGATCGAAGTTCTCGTACTTCTCCACGAATCGCACGGCCGGAAAACCTTCGGCCTGAAACGACTCCTGATCGCCGCCCCGCAAGAAGCGGTCGGCGCGGTAGATGAGTTCTGCCTGCATCGGCGCGACGTACGCTTCGCTCGTCTCCTTGACGAACCGCGCGAGTTCGCGCGACGGCGAATCGTTCTCCGAGCCGGTGGCATCGACGAGCCGGATCTTGGCGTTCGCGGGAAGCGACTCGCTAAAGAGGCGAACGGTATTCGGCGCCGTCTGCCCGTCGCGACCGACGGAGGCGCCGATGATATCGTTGTTGAGATTGCCTTCCACGTCGACGCCGGCATTCTTCAAAACGCTCGCGTAGTGAGCGCTGCCGAAAAGTCCCTGTTCTTCGCCGTCGAAACACGCAAACACGATCGTGCCGTGAAACGCCGTGCTCGCCATCGCCTTCGCCGCTTCGATCACGGCGACGGTGCCCGAACCGTTGTCGTCTGCACCGGGCGAATCGAGCACCGGATCGTTGCCCTCGGAGTTGCGCGAGTCGTAGTGGCTCGACATCACGTACGTGCGGCCGTCTGAATCGTCGCCTTTGAGCACGGCGATGACGCTCGATGTTTCGACGGCGCGCGGCGTGCGATCGGTCTTCGGCTGCAGATACGTATCGTACGAAACGTGCATGCGGCCGCCGCTTCGCGCGGCGATCGCCTCAAACTGCGAACGGATCCAGGCCCGCGCGGCGTAGACGCCGCGCGTCGCGGTGCTCGTCTTATCCGAGAAGAGATTGCGCGTACCGAATCCGACGAGGGTGGTGTCGAGCGATCGCAGATCGGCGGCGGAGACCGCGTCGACCATTGCGGTAATCCGCGAATCGACGGGAGCGCGGGCCGCGGGATCGTCGGCGGCCGAAACGGGCAGGCTCGAGGCGAGCGCGGCGGCGAGCGCCGGCACAAAAAGAAAACGGCGAGGGTTCATCCTCGCCACTTCACGATGCTATCGGATTTTCCTCAGTAGAACCGTGTTTTTGTCGCAGGTATCTCCCCAGAATCACCGCGGTGCCTTTACCGGGGACGCTGTGCACCGCGAAAATATCGGTGCAGCTGCGCATGATCGGCAGTCCGCGGCCACGCTCGCTCAGCGCGTCGGGAAGCTCTGCCTCGGGGCCCTCAGTACTAAACCCGGCGCCCGAATCGATGACGGTTGCCATAATTTTGTCATCCTCAACGTGGCACCGCACTTCGATGACGTCGTTCGAACCGGAATGCTCGATCGCGTTGGCGAGTGCCTCGCCGATTGCGAAGATGAACTCTTCGAGTTCTTCGCGACCGATCGCGTACTGATTCGCAAACGTGATCACTTCCTCGCGAACGTTGCGCCCATAGCACGCGTTGGGGGGAATGCGAACTTTGAGCGCCTGCCCGCGCTCCTTACTCGCGTTCGTTCTATCCCCGTCCGAAACCATGGTCCTCCTGCTCGCCTGATTCTACCCATTCCCCGGGAACTAAACCGAATTTGGGCCCCAAGGCCCACGAACTCGGGCGCCGAACCGGTGGCGCATGGCTACCTTGACTGCCCCAGTAGGGGACGAACTTCGCGATCTCATCGAACGGGCTCGCACCTCCCAGGTCCGGATTACCACGCCTAAGGGCGACCTTGTCTTTACCTTTTATCCCGACGACGCGCCGCAGCACGGCGCGGCCTTCATTAAACTCGCCAACGCCGGCTTCTATGACGGCCTAAGTTTCCACCGAGTGGAACCGGGATTCGTGATTCAGGGCGGCGACCCGTCGGGGAATGGGACCGGCGGGCCAGGCTATCGCTTGAAAGCCGAGTTCAACGACCGGGCGCACGTTCGGGGCGCGGTCGCGATGGCGCGCTCCTCGGATCCGAATTCGGCCGGCTCGCAGTTTTACGTCTGCATCGACGACGCGCGCTTCCTGGACAAGCAGTACACCGTTTTCGGTCAGCTCGTCGACGGCTTCGAAACGCTCGATGCGATTCGCGTCGGAGACGTAATGACGAAGGTCGCGGTCGAGGACAAGGCTACAAGTTAGTCCCGGCGACGTGCGCGTAGACGATACGCGAGATATCGGCGATGCCGGCGTAGGCATCGCCGTAGTTGTCCAGACGCTTCGTGTACACCGCTAGCACGTACGGCGAATTTCCGAACGGTTCGACGACGGCGACGTCGCTGCGCGAGCCGTCGACTTCGCCGGTCTTATTCGCGCAGGCGATTCCGTGCGGCAACCCGGCCGGAATCTTCGTGCGATCGGTTTGGCCGAGCATGATTTGGAGCATCGCGCGGCATTGCAGCGGCGGCGCGACCGTGGGGATGCCTTCGCGCGCGCCGCGTTCGATCTGATAGAGCAGATGCGCCATGTCGGCCGGCGTCGTGCGGTTGTCCATATGATGCACGATCGCGCTGTAGTCCAAGAAGTGGCGGCGCAGGTGCGTGTCGTGCATTCCCGCGCGTCGAGCGGCGGCGTTGATGGCCGCAAAGCCAAAATGCGTGATCAAGAGATTGCTCGCCGTGTTGTCGCTGAGCCGAATCATCGGTACGATCAACTCGTGCACGGAGAAGCGCGAACCGTCGCGCTGGCCGGCCAAAAAGTCCGAGCCGCCGATGAGCTGCGAACTGCGATACGTGATGCGCTCGTGCATGACCGCGGGGTGCGTTCGCGCGCGTTCGAAAGCCGTCAGCATGATCAGCAGCTTGATGGTCGACGCGCTCGGAAACGAGACGCTTTGGTTGTGGGCGAAGAGCGGTGGCCCGGGCGCCATCGTTCGGGCGTAGACGCCGGTCGTGCCGGGAATCGTTGCGATCGCCGCGCGCAGGCGGGCGTCGAAACTCGGACTCTGCGCGAGCGCGGCTCGCGGAGCGAGTGCGGTCGCGAGCGTGCCGGCCACAAAGAGGGAGCGTTTCACGAACCGGTTCCTTGGTAGTGCTGCAGTCCGACGCGCCAGAACGCGTACGACGCCGCTAGCCAAGCGAGTCCGACCAGCGGCGTGAGCAGGCCGACCTGCGGCGCGAGCGCGAGCCCGGTGGTCGTCTTATGAAGCAGATACGTTGCCGGGAAGTAGTTCATGAAGGCGAACGGCAGCACGAAGGTGAGCATCAACCGAACGCCGCGCGTGTAGATGCTGATCGGATAGCGCGTAAAGTCTTGCTCGAGCGACATGACGACCCAACGCAGCGTATCCACGCGAACGAACCAGAACGAGATCGTGGCCACGGTCAGGGATATACCCAAATCGATGAGCGCTCCGCCGATTACGACGAGCGGGACGAACGCGACGAAGCCGAGATCCACGTGGACGCCGCTGTAGCGCGTGGCCAGTACGAAGTACGCGATCGAGAGCACCAACCCGTCGGGCCAGATCTGCGAGGGGACGGTGAGTGCCTGAAAAAGCGCGTCCTGCGGACGGACCAAAAAACGATCGAACCGGCCTTCGCGGACGTACTCGGGAACGCTCACGATGGTGAAGAAGAACGCGTTGTGAAATTCGTGGCCCATCATCCAGAGCGCGTAGAGAAACGCCATCTGCTTGAAGTCCCAACCGTTCATGGACGGGAACTGATGCAGCGTGATCCAGAGCGCGGTGATGGCCGTGCCGTGGTAAACGATCGTAAAACCGAACCACATGAAGAAATTCGCGCGATATTCGAGGATCGTGAGAAAGTTGATGCGCCAATATTGTTTGTAGGTCGCGAGCATCGCCGGTGAGATTCACCGTCACCGCTTCGCTCCCCGTTCGCGCTCCCTACCGCCTCGATCTGACGGCCGACGCGCTGCGCCGCCTGGCCGGCAACATCGTCGATACGGTCGATGCCAACGGGGTCTACCGTCGCGCGCTCGCCGACGAGCGCGGTACCAACATCGTCGCCGTTCGCCAAACGAGCGCGCGCGAGCTGGAAGTGCGAATCGCCGGTCGCGAAGGTCGCCGCTGGCTGCCCGCCGTCGCCCGCATGCTCGGTACGCAAACCACCCTAACGGAGTTTTACCGCCGGGCCGAAGCGGTGCCGTGGCTCGACGCCCTCGCCCGGGAGTTGCGGGGCCTAAAGCCGCCGCGTTATCCGGATATGTGGGAGGCACTCTGTCACTCGATCGTCTTTCAGCAGATCAGCATTCACGCCGCCGCTTCGATCATGCGGCGCACGATCGAAGCGCTCGGCGAACCGGTGAGCGCCGGTGACGGCCTACTGCTCTTTCCGTTTCCGCGGCCGCGGCGGATGCTGGCCGCGAACGAGGCGACGCTTCGCGGCGCCGGACTCTCCGTCAATAAGGTCGCGCATTTGCGCGCCGCCGCCCAAGCCATCCTCGGCGGGGACCTCGACGACGCAGGCATCGAGGCGCTGCCCACGGAGGCGGCGAGCGATCTGCTCTGCGAAATCCGCGGCATCGGCCGATGGAGCGCCGCCGTCGTGCTGTTGCGGGGCTTCGGCCGCCTCGACACCTTTCCCATGGGCGACTCGGGCGTGGCTCGATCGGTTCGTACGATTACGGGCAACGCAAGCGTCAACGTGGACGCCGTGCTCGCGGCGCTCGGTCCAACCCGCGGGATGCTCTATTTTCATCTCCTCTTAGGGCGCATGCGCAACCTTGGTGCCGCCGCCGCGAATCCTAGGAGATCATGAGCACCGTGGCAAGCACCGCCCGTACCTTTACGATCCAACGCTCCAAAGATCGCTACCACGCCGATCACGGCTGGCTGAAGACCTATCACTCGTTCAGTTTTGCGGATTATTTCGATCCGGCGAACCAAAACTGGGGCGCGCTACGCGTCTTTAACGACGACTACATCGCCGCGGGCACCGGCTTCCCGACCCATCCGCATCGCGATATGGAGATCCTCACCTACGTCTTTTCCGGCGAACTCGAGCATCAGGACTCGATGGGCAATCGAGGAGTCGTGGGCGCGGGCGGCGTGCAGTTCATGAGCGCGGGCACCGGGGTGCGCCATTCGGAGTTCAGTCGCAAAGAAGGCGGCGATCTGCACCTGGTGCAGATGTGGGTGCTGCCGGGCACGCTCGGCGCGGCGCCAACCTACGGACAGGCCGACTTTGCGCCGGCCGATCGTTACAACCGCTGGCTGCACGTTGCGTCGGGCCTCCAAGGCGTAGAGGCGCCGATCGCGCTCACGCAAAAGGCCGTCCTGGCGGTCGCGCGACTCGACGAGCACGCGCTCGTGCACACCTTCGCTCCCAAGCGTTACGGATTTCTGTTCGTCGCCGACGGCATCGTTGAGGTCAACGGTGAGAAGTTTCACGCGGGCGATGCGGTGCGCATGTACGATATCGAACGCTTGCATGTTAGCGGAAGCGGCGAACTCGTGCTGTGGGATGTGCCCGGGCTCGACGAATCCGCGGCGGCATGACGGCGCCGGCTTGCGCGCACCTCGACCACATTCGCGCCGTTCAACCGCGCACGCCCGAGGGCTGCGAGGAATGCCTAGAGTCGGGCGACGAGTGGCTTCATCTGCGGGAGTGCTTGGAGTGCGGCCACATCGGCTGCTGCGACGACTCGCCGAACCGTCACGCGACCAAGCACTTTCAGGCGACGAAACACCCGATCATCCAATCGTTCGAACCAAACGAACGCTGGAAGTGGTGCTTCGTGGACGAAATCGTCTGGGAATAGCGCGCTAGCCGCCCTGAACGACGACGCGGCGGGAGGCGGCTTGCCATACGACGGCCGAGAGAACGCTAAAGAGCGCGAGCCAGAGTATCTGAATCGCGAAGTAACGCGCGTACTGCGAGGGCGGAATTACCCCGACGTAGATGAGCAGCGGCGTCGAGTAGATCGCCGCGAACGGCAGTGCGAACACGATGCGTCCGATCAACCCGGGGAAGAACGTTAGCGGAATGATCTGCCCGCTCAAGAGATCGGAGATCCAGCGAACGATCAGTTGGATCGCAAACGTCTCCAGCGTCCAAAATGCGACCGCGTTCATCAGGAAATTCAGGAAGAAATTGATCAGGTAGCCGAGCGCGAATGAGAGCACGAACGCGGGAACGGCGAGCGGCGACGGCAGATCGATGTGGACGAGCAGAAGCGCGAAGAGCAGCGACGGAATAACGAGCAGCGCGTGCAGCCCCGTTTGCCCGACGCCGTCGGCGAAGAAGTACGCCGGAACGCTGATCGGTTTCATCAGATCGGTCGCGATCGTCCCTTCGCGCAGCTTCTCGCGAATCATGCGCGTCCCGTCGACTTCGAGGATCAGCGACATCAGCAGCGCGATCGTGGCGTAGGTAATCATCGAGTGCAGTGGCAGATTCATCGGCGCGACGTTCTGCGCGTAGAGCGCCGTCCACAGCGACCGCACCAAATACACCCGCAGCACGAGCGAACCGATCTCGGTAAGCACCTCGAGACGATAGGTCGCTTCGCGCGCGAACGCTTTCTTCGCAAACTCGACATACGGCTCCAACCGCATCAACCACCAACCGCCGTTGTCACGCCGAGCTTATCGAAGCACGAGCCCATGCATGCGCGTGCGTTGGTTGCTTGCCGTCCTTCGACAAGCTCAGGATGACAAACAGCGCTCCCCCTTTTTGTCATGCTGAGCTTGTCGAAGCATGAGCTCGTGCATGCGCGTGCGTTGGTTCGTGGCTTGCGTCCTTCGACAGGCTCAGGATGACAAACAGCGCTTCCCGCCCTTTTGTCATGCTGAGCTTGTCGAAGCATGAGTCAGTGGAAGCATCGAGTGGGTCACTTTTTGGGTTTCTTTTCGCGGGCGAGGGCGGATTCGCGTCGGAGGCGGGCTTCTTCGAGCTCGACGAACATGACGTCGACGACTTTTTCGACTTCGACGGCTTGCGTGGGGGGCGGTTCTTCGCGCGAGCGGCCGGGTGCGGATTTGGGCGCCGGTTTTTTG
>DATBTN010000011.1 GCA_036559195.1 Candidatus Baltobacteraceae bacterium | reverse complement strand
CTCGTGACGGCTGCGACGCTCGGCCTGCCGCTCGAGCGCGCAATGCGGGCGACGTCGTGGACTCGCGAGTTCGTTCATGCTATTTTCCCCGCCAGCGGGCCGGGCGAGATTGCACGAGGCATTTCTGCAACCGTTGCGCTGCGAGCGGCTCTCGCCGAAGAAGTGGAACCGCAGTCTCTCTGCGCGCGGCTTTTGCGCGATGCGCGAAAAAACGGAATCGGGGACGATGTGGCGATCGCAAACGCGATCGGTTTCTTGCTGCAAGGGTACGAGGCGACGGCGGGGCTGATCGGCAATACGCTCGTCGCGCTCGCGCGCCGCCCCGAGTCGCTGCGCCGGTCGCTCGCCGGCGAAATGGAACTCTTGCACGCGTTCGTGACCGACGTGGTACGGGACGACGCGCCGGTTCAAAACACGCGCCGGTTTGCCGACCGTGAGGTGACGTTGATGGGTTCGCAGATCGCGCGCGGCGATGCCGTCCTCGTCGTAGTGGCGGCCGCAAACCGAGACCCGCGCGCCACGCGCACGTACACGTTCGGTCTCGGCGCGCACGCGTGCCCGGGCATGCGAATGGCAACGACGATTGCCGCCGCCGGAGTCGCCGGTCTACTCGCCGCTGGCGTCGATGTTGCCGCGCTCTCCGTCACGGGCTACTTGCCGCGGGAGAACGTACGCATTCCGGATTTCGTGCGGAGCTAAGTTCTTAGCGAACCGACGCTACCGCGAACGCGGCCTCGTCGACGTACCGGAAACGTATCCGGCCGGTGCTCACTTTTGGCGGCAGCCCGTACCGCGAGAGATATTCCTTGATCCACGCGAGCGCGCGAACGCTGGTTTCGTCACTCGATTGCTTGTCGCTAAAACTCGTGAGCGAAACGATTTCGCCCTGGCCGGCATCGATGACGACGTAACTGGAAAAACCCTCGGAGCGCGTAATGACCGGCACGAGATTGGTGCGAACTTGGGTGAGTATTTCCGGCACGTCTGACGGTCTAAAATGATACCGCCGCATGACGCCGTACGCGGGACGCTCCGAGTTCGCCGCGCGCTCCACGAGCAATAGCTCGCCTTCCGAAACGTAGGCTGGCGCCTGCATCACCTTGGCGGCGTGCTTCTCGGTCCACTCGGCGGCGAGTTTCGTAGACGCGCGCGCCCCGACTCTGTCGGAATAGAGGCTGGTAGTTACGAGTTCGCCCTTGTCGTTGGTCGCAATGGAATATGCGGCGAAACCCAGCGTACGCGTGATGAGCGGTACGAAATCGGCGACGATTCGCGCAACGAGACGTTCGACTTCGCTCGCCTCGACGCTATATTCGCGGACGACACCAAACATAAACGCGCTCCGTTCGTGAAAGAGTGGGTGGCTTCTCCATTAGCATCCGTCCGCAACGCCGAACGCGCAAGTGACCTATGGACCACGACCAGTCCGTCGAAGGCGCTATTTGCTCGCGAGCAGCGCGATCGATCCGCTGACGGTTTCAATGTGAATCGTGGCCGCGCCCGAACCAAGGGTTCCGCTAGCGCTAACGCCGACGAAATCTCTCTTGCTGCGAACGGGAAAGTCGCTGGAAAAACTCCCCGCCACCGAGCCTGCGGTCACGCGCGCGCTCGTGGAACGCGGCACGTGCAATCGCACGCTGCCGCTAACGGTCGAAACGCTGACTCGGCCGCCTGCGGCGATGTCGAGCACCGACGCATCCGCATTCCCGGCCGTCGTTGCGATCTTGAGATCGCCGTCCACGTTGCGCACCACCACGTTGCCGCTGGTATCGGCCACCTCAACGGCAGCGTGCGTACCGTCGACCGCGATGTCGCCGGCGACGTTGGCAACGCGAACGCCGGCCCCGGCCGGAACGTGGATGGTGTAATCGACACTCGCTCCGCTGGCGCCATCGTGCGGGTAGGTGGTTTCAACAACGAGCGAATCGCCGTCGAGATGAACGTCCACGGCGGTGTTGCGGATCTCGTCGATGGAACGGCCGTACACGACTGCGTCCACTTGGGCCCGCGGCGCGTTCCAAGCCACCACGTTCACGCTTCCCGCAACGTTCTTGACGTTCAGGTTCCCGGTCGCGGGCAAGGCGAGTACGCGATGCACGTGCGACTGCACGCTACGATCGTGTGAGATCTCATTGGCAAGCGACGAGCACCCGAGAAGCGCGAGCGTCAGGCTTGCAACGGCTACCGGAGCGATGCTATTCATACTGCGGTCCCTCTACGAAAAAAAATGCATGCTGTTCGGTATACGCCGTTTGGACCGGGGAGTTTCGGCCCCGTGCGCCCGCCTTTTGACCGCGTCGCGCGGCGGTGGTACGATGCGCACTCGGAGGCGCTCATGAAACTTCGATATATTGCGGGGCTGAGCGGTGCGCTCGCCCTGGCAGCTGCAGTCACGGCGGGGAACGCTGCCGTTCCGGCCGGTTTACAGTACGACGAAATCGTCCGCGTGGTGATCGGGCCGGCGACGCCGCCCCCGCCGGGCGCATTTCAAAGCGACCTGGCAGAGATTGCGAATCCGGCTCCTGCGACCGCGCAGGCAGCGCCGAAGCATCGTGGTTTTTCCCTTGCGAACGTCGTGGGGTCCGTCCTCTCGGGCGGGAATCCGGTTGAGGCTGCCGCCGAGACCGCGGCCGAGGTCGCGACCAGTTCGATGCTCGAGAAAACGATGGGCGGCATGCTCGGTCCGCTCAACGCGTTTAACGATTTCATGCAGAAAGGGAAGGCCCAACGGTATACGTACTACCGTGGCTGGGAACGCGTCGACGATACGAGCGCGCAGATGGCCACGATAACGAAGTACGACCGGCATCAAATCATCACGCTCGATCTCGCGAAGAAGACCTACACCATCGTCGATCCCGATGCGATGCCGGCTCAGTCGCCCGAGCATGCGGATCGGCCGGCGCAGGCCGCGCCGGCGCCGCAGCCCGGAACCGCGGCGATCGTGCTCACCCGCACGGGCGACGCCCTCGGAGCGCGCGCGATCGACGGCATCGCCACGCACGGATACAACGAAACGGTCGGCATGAACATCAGTCACGCAACCGGGTCGTGCCGCAACGGATCGTTCTCGATGTCCACGACCGAGTACGTTTCGGCGCTTTCCGAGCCGAAACTCACGTCGTCGCGCGCGGTACTCCCTCGCGTGCCGATGAGTTCGCGCGCGCTCGTTACGCGCGGCGGCTGCACGCCCACGTTTAGCGCGCACGATAGCGGACCGGTGGCGCCGTCAGGCCGCCTGGTGATGTACTCGCTGGTTTCGATGCTGCCGCAAAACGCGTCGAACGCCGATCACCCGAGTTTCTCGTTCGTCACCGAACGGGGCAACGTTAAGACGCCTTCGGCGAGCGCATTGGCGGCACTCTTTGCGATTCCGCCCGGCTTTACGAAGTTGGGCAGTCCTTGAGTTTGGTGTATCCGTCGCTCGACGAGTGCGCGATCACATATTGCACGAGCGACGGCTCGCCCGGAACCGCGCTCGCCGGCGGCGGTTGGAAGGTAACGGGGAAGTTGGGGTTCTTGAGGTTCTGATCCGACCACGGATCGGCCGCCTGACTCGGATAGTACCAGTCGTAGTCGAGATCGACGCTCTGCGTGGAGTGGTCTGGAAAATGCACGCTCATGCGAATGTGTTCGAAGAAGCCGCCGGTCGAACTATCGTAACGGTTGCCGCCGGTCGGTTCGAATTCAACGAAACCGCATGGCTCGTTGGCCGCAGGCGCGCCGCCCGTGCCGTTGCCGTTTCCGCCGGTTCCCGTGCCGGTGCCGCCGGTTCCAACGCCGCCCGTTAGCGCCTTGCCGCTCGAGGTGCTCGCGCCTTGCCCGCCGGTCGGAACGTGAACGTGTGCCGGTTTCGAATGATATTTCGTGTGCGCGATCGCGCGCTTCTGGGCGTGCCGGCGAACGTGCTGGTTCTGCGACATGCGGCCCGGATTGACGACCGTGGTTACCACGTGCGAAGGCGCGATCACGTGCGTGTGCACGACCGGCTTGGGTGTGGGTTTGGGCGTCGGCTTGACGCGGTGAAGGATCTGCGTGATCGAGACGTGGGCCACGACCTCGCTCGTCGACGGGGTGGGCTGCCACCTGGCCGGAATCAGCCAGGCGACGATTTCGATCAGAGCTATCGCCATGGCGAATGCAATGGTCAGTCGTCGCCGGTCGTCGTCCTCATCCCCAAAGAGCGACGAGAGCCATCCGTCGCGGACGGATGACTCTCGCTCCCGAATGGTCTGCTGTGACGTGGGATTCACCCCTTATGGATTAACCCCGTACGTTTGGCGATACCACTGATCGAACTGCGCGGTGGTGGGATAGTAGCCATACTTGTGATAGTACCAATCGCGATAGGCCGATTGACGGCGCGCGACGGCGCGATTTTGAGCGCGTTTCTCGCGAACCTTATGGTTGTAATTGGTGACCAAAACACCCGCTGCCGCTCCCATGAGGATGATATTGCGGGTGCTGGCCTTGCCATCGGCCAGAGCCGGGGCGATCGAACCGAGGGCGATCGACGCCGTCAGGGCCGCCGCCAGTAGATAGTTCTTCATAACCGTTCCTTTCCCAAAACGCTCCGGGTCTTGTACCCAGATGAACGAAAAGGCCGCCTAGCCTGTTCCACGAATCCACGTGCCTCGTGGACGTTACAACACTTATTCGCGCAATACCCGATTTTCCAATCCCGGGAATCCTCTTTCGGGACATCACCCCGATGCTCAAGGACAAGGACGGATTCAAGGCGGCGGTCGACTTGTTCGTCGAGCACTACAAGGGGCGCCGCATCGACTACGTGGTGGCCATCGAAGCTCGCGGCTACATGCTCGGCGCCCCGCTTGCTTATGCGATCGGCGCCGGTTTCGTACCGGTTCGCAAACCCGGCAAGCTGCCGTACGACAAGTTGAGCGAATCGTACGCGCTCGAGTACGGAACCAATTCGCTCGAAATTCACGCCGACGCGCTCGGTAACGGCGACCGGGTGCTTGTCGTCGACGATCTGCTGGCAACCGGCGGTACCGCTGCGGCCACGAAGCGTCTGCTCGAGCGATTGGGCGCGACCGTCGAGGGCTTCGCGTTCTTGATCGAGCTTGCGGCCCTCAAGGGGCGCGACGCTTTGCCCGGGACGGACGTTACTACGTTCATCAAATACTGACTCACTCGCCCAAAGGAGCCGCCGTGCGGTATCTCTTCGCGCTGTTGATCTCGGCGGCGGCGGCCGTTGCCATTCCGGCGGCGGCCTCCGCGCGCCAGCCCGCGCCCGTGCCGACCGCGAGTCCGGCCGTCGGCACCCCCGACGCGCCGGTCCTGCCCTCGCCCAAACCCGCGCCGGAGACGCCGTCGGTCACGAAGACCGCCGTGCGCGAGTTCCTCGCCTGGCAGCAAGGGACGGTCGATCGGTCGCACTACTCCGACATGATGAACGCCAACATCTCAGACGAGCTGCTCACGAAATCGGCCGCGGGTCTGGCCCATCTCGGCGGACTGCAGAAGGCGACCTTCGAGGGAATCAGCACCGCTCCGCACGGCGAGAAATTCTACACCTATACGATGACCTGCGAAAACGGCAGCGTGCGCATGCAATTCGGCTTCGATCCCCAGGGAAAAATCGGTCTGCTCTACTTTTTATAGGGCGTCTGTGGCATTATAAGGGCTACCGATGACGATAGCCGAGTTAACTGCGAAGGTTCAGGCCTACGATGCGTCCCTCGACGCAAGCTGGCTCGCGCGCGTCTACGAGGTTGCCGACACGGCCCACGGAGGGCAGCGCCGCGCCTCGGGCGAGTCCTACATCGAACATCCGCTCGCCGTCGCCGGGATTCTAGCCGAGCTGGAGATGGACCGGCAGACGATCGCCGCCGCGCTGCTCCACGACGTCGTTGAAGATACGAGCCTCACGAGCGAGCAGGTTGCCGCGGAGTTCGGCGAGGAGATCGCGAGCCTCGTCGACGGCGTCACCAAGCTGACCCGCATTCCGTATCAATCCAAAGAAGAAGCGCAGGTCGAAAACCTGCGCAAGATGTTCATGGCGATGGCCAAGGACATCCGCGTCATCATCATCAAACTCGCCGACCGCCTGCACAACATGCGCACGCTCGCGAGCCTCCCTCCTACCAAGCAGCTTTCGATCGCGCGCGAGACGCTCGACATCTACACGCCGATCGCGCACCGCTTGGGGATCTGGAAGATCAAGTGGGAGATGGAGGACCTGTGCCTGCGCTACATCGACCCCGATGCCTATCGCGAGATTGTGGAACGCGTTGCAAAAACGCGCAAGGAGCGCGAGAGCGCCGTGGCGTCGGTCGTTACCGGGCTGCGGGCCGAGTTCGGGCGCCTCGCGATCAATGCCGAGATCCAGGGCCGCCCCAAACATTTCTGGTCGATCTACAGCAAGATGAAAAAGGGCCGCGACTTCTCGACCATCTACGATCTCACCGCCATTCGCATCATCGTCGACTCGGTGAAGGATTGCTACGCCGCGCTCGGCACCGTGCATTCGATGTGGACGCCGCTGCCGGGCCGGTTCAAAGATTACATCGCGATGCCCAAGCCCAACATGTACCAGTCGCTGCACACAACGGTAGTGGGGCCCGAAGGCGAGCCGCTGGAGATTCAGCTGCGCACGTGGGAGATGCACCGCACGAGCGAATACGGTATCGCCGCGCACTGGCGCTACAAAGAGGGCGGCAAGGCCGACCAGTTCGAGAACAAACTGTCGTGGCTGCGCGCGCTGCTCGAATGGCAGAAGGACATGCGCGACTCGCGCGTGTTCATGGAGAACCTCAAGCTCGATCTCTTCGATAGCCAGGTCTTCGTATTCTCGCCGCGCGGCGATGTGTTCAGCATGCCCGCGCAAGGCACGCCGCTCGATTTCGCCTACACGGTGCATACCGACGTCGGCAACCACTGCGTCGGCGCGCGAGTCAACGGGCGAATCGTTCCGCTCGATCACACGCTGCAGAACGGCGATATCTGCGAGATCCTCGTCAACAAGAACGGCGGACGTCCTTCGCTCGACTGGCTCTCGATCGCGAAGACCTCGAGCGCGAAGCACAAGATCAAACAGTGGTTCCGCAAAGAGCGCCGCGAGGAGAACGTGCTCGCCGGCCAAGAGTCCGTCGAGCGCGAACTCGCGCGCAGCCACGTGAGTTTTCTCGAGTTGCTGCGCGGCGACATCATCGAACGCATCGCGCACCGCATGAACTTCGCGACGCCGACCGATCTCTTCGCCGCCGTCGGCTTCGGCGACGTCTCCACCACCTCGGTCGCCAATCGCATCAAGGACGAACTCAAGAGCGGCAACGTTGTCGACATCTCGACGCTCACGCGGCCCGCATCCGTCTCGCGACGCACGCAGCGCAAGACCAGCGGCATTCGCATCGCCGGCGTCGACGATGTGCTCGTGCGTCTCTCGAAATGCTGCAGCCCGGTGCCGGGCGACCCGATCGTGGGCTACGTGACCATCGGCAAGGGTGTGAGCGTGCATCGCGCCGACTGTCCGAACGTCGCATACATGACGGCGACGCCCGAACGCATGCTCGAGGCGACTTGGGCCGGCGTTACCGAGATCACCCACGCCGTGGATATCGAGGTTGAAGCCGCCGATCGCCCGCAACTGCTGCAAGACGTGATGGCGGTATTCGCGGAGTTGAAGACGCAGGTCAGCTCGGTGACGGCGCGCGTCAAACGCGATCGCCACGCGCTCGTGAGTTTGACCGTGCAGATCCACGATCTCGATCACTTGCATCGCATCCTGCGCAAACTCGAAACGCTCAAAGAGATCCGCCGGGTTTATCGCGTGACCAAACGCGAAGCCAAGAGCGGCACGAACTAGTACTCGTTTGACGCTCGGGAACGATGCCGCTCTCGCGGGCGTGGCTTTGCTGGGCGGTGCGATCAACTCCGTTGCGGGCGGCGGAAGCTTCCTCACCTTTCCAACGCTGATCTTCGCCGGCGTTCCGGCGATTAGCGCCAACGCGACCAACAATACCGCAATGTGGGTCGGCGTGCTCGGCAGCGCGCGCGGTTATCGTGAAGAAATCCGGGCGCACCGCGGGATACTGCTCCCGGCCATACTGGTGAGTCTGGCGGGCGCGTTGATCGGCGCCGTGCTCTTGCTCAAAACGCCGCCGACGATCTTCGAGCGGCTGATTCCCTATCTGCTGCTTTTCGCAACGGTCGTGTTCGCGCTAAGCCCGTACTTCACCAAGCCGCACGACGGCGGCCGCGCGCGTTCCCATTCGCCTATCGCGCTGGCGCTGCAGTTTCTGGTAGCGATCTACGGCGGCTACTTCGGCGCGGGTATGGGCATCTTGATGCTCGCGATTCTCGGTTTCTCCGGATTGCCGAACATGAACGCGATGAACGGCATCAAGAACGCCCTTGCGATCGTGATCAATGGCGTGGCGATCGTGCCGTTCTTTATCGCCGGCGTCATCAACTGGCCGCTGGCGTTGCTCATGGCCGTCTTCGCGACCGCGGGCGGATACCTCGGCTCCCGTTTGTTCCGGCGCGTTCCTTCGAAGGTCACGCGCGTCATCGTGATCGCCATCGGCGTCGCGATGACCGCGTACTTCTTTCTGCGTTAGTCGGCTCCGTGGGCGGGAGCGGGCATGCGCGGCGCGGGCGTTTCCAAGCGCGGCTTCGGAACGCCGGACGTTTCGGCGCGTTGAGTGAAGCGCGGTTCGATGTGGTTGGCCACCCAGAGATAGAGCGTGGGGATCACGACGAGCGAGAGCACCGTCGAGCAGAGCAGACCGCCGATAACGACCGTGCCGAGCGGCGCCTGGCTCGAACTGCCGGCCTCGAGCCCAATGGTCAGCGGCGTCATGCCGCCGATCGTTGCGAGCGTGGTCATCAGGATCGGCCGTAGGCGCAGCGGCGCCGCCTCGAGCAGCGCTTCGCGCGGCGCGCGGCCCTGGTGCCGGAGCTGATTGGTGAACTCGACGACGAGGATCGCGTTCTTCACCACAATGCCGACCAGCATCAGGATGCCGATGAACGCCGTCAGGCCGAACGAGCGGTGCGTGATGACCAGGGCGAGCACCACGCCGGCAAGCGAGAGCGGAATGGCCGTAATGATCACGAGCGGATGCAGCAGCGACTCGAATTGCGCCGCCAGCAACATGTAGATGAGCAGGATCGCGAGCGCCACGATCAGCGCCAGGTTGTTGAAGGTGCTGCTTTGCTGCGCGATTCCCGGGCCGTAATCCCAGTGATATCCGGTCGGCATCGCTAAGCGGTTCATCACGAGCGCCGACGCGCTGACCGCATCTCCCAGCGGTGCGCCGTTGAGCCCCGCGGTTATCTCGATCTCGCGCTGCTTGTTCATGCGCGTGATTTCCGACGGGCCGCTTCCGATGGTAACGCTCGCGACGCTGCTCAGCGGAACGGTCGTGAGGCTGTAACTCTGACCGGGCGTAGCGGAGGTCGTGTTGACGAGCGACGCTCCCGTTCCGTTGGTTGGAACGGTCAGGGCGAGAGCGGCGACCGAGCTATACGAGCGCCGCTGGTTTGCGGGCAGTTGAACGATGATCGGGTACTGCGTGCCGTTTACTTGCAGGTATGATGCGATCGAGCCGCTGGTCGCGGTATCGATGGCTTGCGTGATGGCTTGCGTCGAAAGGCCGAGCGACGCGGCGCGCATGCGATCGACCGTGATGTTGAGTTGCGGCTGCGCGTCGGTCGTGCTCGCACTCGGACGCGTGATTCCCGGAATCTGTTCGAGGCCGGGGAGCGCTTCGTTCGCGAGCCGGCTCAGCGTGGTGACATCGGGTCCGTAGATCATGATCGAAAGTTCGTCTTGGCCTTGCGAGAGGATGCGCGAGACGATATCGGTCGTGCGCCCGTAAACGACGAGCCCGGGTATCGGATCGCCCACCATCGCGTGAACCTGCGCGCGCCGCTGCGGCGACGGCGTGCGGCCTGCGCCGCCGCCGCGAGCCGGCTGGCCGCTGAGCGCGCCCTGCCACAACGCGACGAACTTGCCCGCATCCGCGCTGTTCGTGCCTTCTTTTAAGGTGGCTTGAATCTGCGAGCGATTCGTACTGGACTGAGCCCCACCGCCGCCCGAGCCGACCGTCGCGCCGACGTCGGTCACACGCGGGTCGCGCAGGAGCCGCTGCTCGACGTCTTTCGTGACGTTGTTGGTGACGTCGAGTGCCGTGCCCGTCGGCATGCGCAGCGAGAAACTCGCAAATCGCGAGTTGGTCGGCGGGAACATTTCGGTCGCAACGATGCCCGTGCGCAACGCGACGAGCGTGAGCACGAAGATGATCGCCGCGGTGCCAAAGACCGGCGCCGGATGATCCAGCGACCACGTCAGCCAGCGCTTATAGCGATTCGAGAAGCGTTCGTACTGACGATCGAAGGACGCGCTAAACCGCGCGTAGGGCCCCTGCTTGCGTCCGCCGTTGGTTGTTGGCCGCTCCTTCGCCCACAGGCGCGTTGCGAGCATCGGCACGGTGGTGAGCGCGACGAGCAGCGAGATGCCGACCGCCACCATGACCATCACGGCAAACGGCGTGAAAAGCAGACCTTGCAGTCCCGGAATCAGCACGAGCGGAACGAAAACCGTGATGACCGTTATCGACGACGCCAACACCGCGCTGAAGATCTGCGTGACCGCACTTTGCGCGGCCTGAACGATGTTTTCGCCGCGCATGTAGTGCCGGTAAATATTTTCGATCACGACGATCGCGTCGTCGACGATGAGACCCACGGCGAGCGCCAATCCGCCGAGCGTCATCGTATTGAGCGAATAGTTCAGAATATAGGCCGCGAAAAGCGTGCCCAGCACCGAAATCGGCAGCGATATCGCGACGATGAGCGTGGAGCGCCAGGAGTGCAGGAAGAGCAGAATGACGAGCACGGCGAGGACGGCACCGTAGAGGGCGGTGTGTTCGAGCGCCGAGATAGCGTCGTTAATGAAGCCGCGTTGATCGAGCGTCACGCCGAATTTCATCGACGGGTAGCGCTTCTGGATATCGGCGATCTTCGCGTAAATGCCGCTCGCAACGCCCACGACGTTCGCATCGGGTTGAGCCGTGATCGAGACGTTGATCGCGGGCTGCCCGTTCAATCGCGAGAAAGTGCGCTGCTCCTGAATCGCATCGGTAACTTTGGCAACGTCGCGCACGAAGACGGGTGCGCCGTTTTTGGTGGTGAGAATCGTGTCGGCGATCTGCTGCGCGCCCGTGTAGAGCGCGTTGGTTTGAATCTGATATTCGTTTCGCGAGATCTGAACGATGCCGGCCGGCAGGTTGACGTTCTCGGCCTTGATCCGGGCGACGAGAGAATCGGCCGTCAGACCGTAGCCGGCGAGCAGATTCGCATCGGGCTGCACCATGATCGCGCGCGTTTGACTCGAGCCCACGTTCACGGAGCCGACGCCCGCGACCGCCGAGAACTCGTCTGCGAGTTGGTTGGTCCACAGATCGGCGAGGTCGCGCTGCGAGCGTTGGCTGTCGGTGACGTAGGCGCTAACGACGGGCAGCGAGTTCGGATCGAACTTGGAGATCTGCGGCGATTGCAGCGACGGATCGTTCGGAAGCTGACCGCGAATGCGATCGACCTGTTCTTGCACGTCGACCGCGGCGGTATCGATGTTAACGCCGTAGTGGAACTGCGCGCGGACGCGGCTGGACCCCTCGGAGCTCGTGGACTCGATCGTATCGATCCCGGCAACGCGGCTAACGGCGTTTTCGATCGGGCGCGTAACGAGCGTTTCGATCGAGTCTGGCGAGACGTTCGGATAGCTGACCGTTACGCTGATGACGGGCGGCGAGAAGCTCGGGAGCAGCGAGATTGCCAGTCGCGGAATCGCGAAGAGGCCGAGAACGATGATCGCCGTCGCGATCATGGCGACCGCAATCCGGCGATTGACGGCGAATTTCGCGATCGCGTTCGGGCGCTGGCCGTTTTGATGATCGTTGAACAAAGAATGGGCTCTTCTGGCGCCACGCCGGGGCTTTGCAGGTGTTCCTCTTGGCGGTTCCTTAGAGGCTATGGTACCCCGCTGAGAACGTCATGAGGCACAGCGAAACGGACACACTTTTCACCTTGTGACCCGGTAGCGCCCGTGATATACTCCTGGAGTTTCCGACTCGGGCCATTTTGAGCCACGAGTCGCCCCCTGCCCGCCGGGGACCGGTGGGCCGCCCGCACGCGGGCGTCCGGAGAGGGACGAGATGTCTACAGAGTACGAAGTCACCTATATTTTTCGGCCAAACCTCGAAGAGAACGAAGTCGAGGAGCGCTCGAACGCAATCGGCGAGTTGCTCAAGACCCAGGGCGGCACCGTGCTGGGCATCGAGCGGCTCGGCAAAAAGCGCCTGGCCTACGAGATCAACGACGTGCGCGAAGGCATCTACGTTGTAATGCGCTTCCAATCGGAGGCTGCCGGTTCCAAGGAGCTCGAGCGCCTGATGACCCTCAACGAGGACGTGATGCGCGCTCTCTTCATCAAGCTGGATAAGCATGCGCTGGCCGCTGAAAAGCACGCGCTGCTGAACCCGCCGCCGCCCCCCGCCCCCGAAATGGCTAGCCCGCGCTTTTAGGTGCCACCCATCTGGCATAGCAAGAGCCGATGATGGGTTCGACACCCGCACATCGTTTTGATTAAGCCGAAGAAAGAGTAGCGTTTGGTATGGCGGCATCGTTTAACAAAGTCATTATGGTCGGAACGCTCGTTCGCGACCCCGAGATTCGGTATATTGCTTCGGGCGCGGGTGTAACGAAGTTTCGCATCGCGGTCAATCCCAACAAGCGCGACGCAAAACCCGAAGACACGCTCTTCATCGACGTCGTCGCCTGGGATAAGCTCGCGGAAACCTGCAACACCTATTTGAAAAAAGGCATGTCGTGCCTGGTCGAGGGACGTCTTTCGATCCGTCAGTACGACGATAAAGACGGCAACAAACGCCAAGCCACCGAAGTCGTGATCAACACGATGCAAATGCTCGGCTCGCCGCGCGATCGCCAAGAAGGCGACTCGTTCGGC